>JAUPKI010000106.1 GCA_030837545.1 Thermodesulfobacteriota bacterium
TCAGGAAACTTCGGGTAAATGAGAAGAATATTCATATCGTGTCACTCCTCGCTGCACCTGCATGGTGAGAATTTGATTTGCTAACCCTGGCGGCCCTGACGGCCTCCATCGCTTCCGAATGGGAAACCGTGTGGATGTGAACTTTCAGGGGCTCACGCAAAAGGCTTTTGGTTCCAAGCAGAACGCCGAATCTGACGGAGTTCAAATGATGTTGGAGATATTCGCGGCTTTCCCATGCCTCGATCAGGCTGAAGACATTGTTATCTCTGATATCGCAGAAGGCCTCATAACTCAGGCAACCCCTCTCTTTTGCCGTTGGCTCAATCATGGAAAGAAGCGTTTGCATCAGCTCTTTCTGCTTTTCAGGAAGGGCATTCATGGTTATCCTGAGAATGATCATCATGTGAGTCCTGCTTTCTCCAAATAAAAATAACAGCGCGTCAGTCCAAATTCTAAATTTCCCCGCCTCGCCTGCCGACAATAACAATCTTTTCTGTAACCGTTCACGGGTTCAGAGGTTCAAGGGTTTCCCGCTGCAGCGGGATTGAGATTTGGCATCCGCAGTGTCGTGTTGCACCGCAAGCATGCCATTGCGATCCCAAATTCGGCACTCAAAACAAACAGATCATACGAACCTCAGGCTCAAAAAAGCCGTACAGAACGTGCTGCCGTGAATCGGGTCCTTTAGGCTGCGTTGATCGCTAACCTTGAATCCCGCTACAGCGGGAAACGGGAAACCTGTGAACGCTTACCCT
This sequence comes from Thermodesulfobacteriota bacterium, assembly GCA_030837545.1. Taxonomy (GTDB): domain Bacteria; phylum Desulfobacterota; class DSM-4660; order Desulfatiglandales; family Desulfatiglandaceae; genus AUK324. The sequence continues at coordinate 756 of JAUPKI010000106.1, forward strand.
TTTCTTTATTGGCAATTCAAGCTTTATGCCGGACCCAGCCGTCTCTCCGTTAACAAACCTAACCCATGGATTTTTAGAACAATATTCTTAGGGAAGCAAGTGACAAGGGGAGAGCGAATTGACCTATGAATGGTCATATATGACGATTGGTTATATATGACCATTTTTTGCATCTCTGATGGAGCTGTATGCAGGTAGTGTTTGAGCGAAAATCACGCCAAGGCGTGATTCGGGCACCTACCATTTTGAACGCCCTTTTCTCCATCTTAGAACGGATCTCAATCCCTCCCGCGCCACCCTGCTCCCTTGCATCTCGTCGAACAGTGCAAAATTGACAGCATTTATCGCATCAACATTTCTCTTGTTGCTATCCTCAAAAGCCTCCCGATGAAGGACGTCACGCAAGATCGTCTTAAATTCCCCCAGCCTCCTTTCTATCAAGATCTTCTCAAATAGAACTTGAGGCTGCTCCGCGTACCCGAATTCATCGAGACGCCTCAGGATATATGTGAGGGTTCTGTCTGTTGCCCTGAATCCAAAGGTCGCTTCCAGCCCCTTCTGAAGGAGGGGCAATAATGCCGGATCAGGCATGTCCATGCCGGTCCCGTACGAATCGAGACCAACTCCATGCGGAGATACCCGCTTCCCTTTTCCTTTTCGGCCGGTCAGGCCCCTGTATCTCTCCGCCTGTCGGCACAAGTGCTCTGCCTGAAGAGCAGCAGCCTGAAGATAGACGCTCAAATTGTAGAAACCCGTGTGAATGTATTCAGGAAGTTCAACGCCGCTCCGGCTAAGCACATATCGATACTTGTGATCAATTTCGCCCCACGCCTCCTCAAGAATCGTTCGCAATTGAAGCTCAAACTGAAGCCCTTTCAAAGCATCGCTTGCATCTGAATTCTCCCCCAGCCTTACCTGGTAGTGAATAGATGAGTATCCGCTGTATCGAAGCTCAAGGTCTTCAGGAATCCCTTCACCGGGGTCCACCGGCAGGACAAATGCCCGCTTTCGAACAGGCTTTCGTAGAAATGTTAATATGTCCTCCTCTGCCAACAGCGCAAGGTAGGCTTCGACGGTCTCCACATCAGAGAGACGCAGACAGATCAGCCGAATTCCCACTATATCTCCTACCCTTTCGCGAAAATTCTCTCTTGTAATAGGCCCTGGTCCAACTCCAGGCTGCTTGTTCTCCTCCTCGATTTTTTCTATGAGCCTGGCCGGGTCCTTGATGCGATAGCTAATAGTGTGGAGACTCCCCCTTGGTGATGAAGGATCATCTCTGATAAGATGACCAACATACTCTGCAAGTTCCTCATATTTCTCCTTTTCTTTGAAAAAGGAGATCAAGATTTCTTCTTTCTGACGTTTTCTCATGTGTCAGATCTCCTGTGAAGATCCCGTCTTACCCGGCAGGGGTTATATCCCAGCGGACGGGCCACCCGGAAAGGCCAATGGTTCAGTCCCAGCCGGTGCAGATGGGTCAGGTTGTGGAACTCGGTCTCCGTCGGGGGCGGACAGACCCCGGAGACAATCGGCGGCCTGGAGGAAAGAACTTGCCCACCACACGGATGGAGCATCCGACTTCTTCTGCGTCCCTTCGGCTCCCTATCTCCTGGTTTAACGTGACGAGTCCGGGGCCGATGATGGCAGGTGCAGCTCCAAAATGGGATTAGGGGACCCAGAATACAACCTTAAATCCCGCTGCAGCGGGAAACTTTTGAACCCGTGAACGGTTACAAAAAATCATTGCGGCCAACAGCGCTGCGGCACCGATTGCACGCCGACTCAGGAAAACGGATACCATGATGAATCCTCCGAGGCATGGGGGTCGACAGGTTCAGTGCCACGGGTCGATCTAAAAAGGGGACGTTTAATCCTTGTCAAAAAATATTTGCTTTTTCTGAAAACATCTTATAGCATTCAATCGTCTACATCAAGTTCTGATCACAGCATCCTTTAATTGTAACCTAACCTGTTTATTTTAGGTGTTAAATTCTGGCATTATCGTTAACTTCTAATAACATTTAGCACATTGAGAGGAGGTATCTTATGAAACGCATGGCAAAGGTGGTATGTGTGGTTTCGGCGCTGATGTTTTTGGGGTTTGCACTGGCAGGACCGGCCCTCGCAGAGAGTGTCAAGGTGGGCGTGGTGCTTCCACTCACCGGGTCCCAGGCCAAGTTTGGAGAGATCGAGAAACTTTCCTTTGACCTGGCCCTGGAAGAAATCAACGCAGCAGGCGGCATTAATGGGAAAAAACTGGAATTGGTCATGGAAGATGATACGGGACGACCTGAAGTAGGTCGTTCTGTTGTGGAAAAACTGATCACCAAAGACAAGGTGATAATGATTGGCGGCGGGTACAGCAGCTCGGTCACCTATGCAGTAGCGGGCGTGTGTCAGCAGAATCAAATGCCTTTTCTTGTCAATACCGGTTCTGCGGATAAAATCACTACTTCAGGCTGGGATTATATCTACAGATTGAATCCACCGGTCAGTAAATATGCGGACTCGATTGAGACTTTGCTTGCTGCGAAAGTGAAACCCAAAACAGCCGCCATCCTTTATGAAAACTCCCTGTTTGGGACGGAAGGCGCCAAATCTTTTGAGGAGACTTGTAAAAAACTGGAGATCAAGGTTTTATTAAAGGAAGGCTATGAGCATGGGGGCATTGATTACAAACCGGTCTTAACTAACATCAAACAACTTAATCCTGATATTCTATACATGGTATCCTATATTATGGATGCTTCGCTGCTCATGAAGCAGGCAAAGGAAATGAAATTGACGCCCAAGATGTTTATCGGGGGCGCAGCCGGTTTTACCCTCCCAGAATTCGTACAAAACGCAGGGGTCGCTTCAGAAAAGGTCATTTCGGCAACGCTCTGGCACGAGGTCCTTCCCTTTCCTGGGGCCATGGATTATTACAAAAAATTTGTTGCGAAATATAACAAGCCGACAGAATATCACGGCGCAGAGGCATACGCCGCATGTTATGTGATTGCAGACGTCCTTAAAAGGGCCAAATCGTTTAAGAACACCGATGTTAAGCAGGCCCTGTCTGAAACCGACATGATGACTGTTTTTGGCCCGGTTAAGTTCACCACATGGGGTGAGATGAAGAACCAGAATATAGCCACCACCTATGTCGTTCAGTGGATCGACGGCAAACTGGAACTGGTCTGGCCTGCCGCGCAGGCCACAAAACCATTTGTGTATCCTGTGGACTGGCTGAAGACCTGGGGCTATTAAGGAAGAACCGAACTGCCATCGCGTGGGATTTGGTGGCAGTTCAGTTGCTTCAAAAGATCAGTATTGACTGATCTGACAATGACTAAAAAGCTCTCATGAAAGGAACGTCAAATGGCCGTCTTCCTTCAGACGATAGTCGCCGGGGTCCTCATAGGGGGTATTTACAGTCTTATTGGTATCGGGATGACGCTGATTATGGGTGTTATGGGCATCATTAACCTGGCTCACGGCCAATTGATGATGGTGGCCATGTATATCACCTTTGTCATGTCCCATTATCTGCATGTTGACCCGTATTTCTCCCTTCTTGTTGCTATGCCGGCCCTGTTTCTCCTGGGCTGTTTCCTGCAAAAATTCCTATTGAATCCATTGATGAAAATAGAATCCATTCTCCCGGAAAACCAGGTTTTGATGACTGTTGGTATCGGTATGGTGCTTGCTGAAATAGCCCGTTTTATTTTTTCGTCAGATTATAAGACCGTTAAGACGCCTTACAGTTCATTTGCCTTTTTTGTAGGGGATATATCCTTTAATCTTCCCATGTGTATCGCTTTTGTTTTTGCTGTTGCCCTTACTATTGCCCTTTTCTTGTTTTTGCTCAAGACAGACATAGGTCGTTCAATCCGGGCGACAGCCCAGGACAAGGAGGCTGCCACACTGATGGGCGTCAATAGCAACCGGATAACCATCATCACCTTCGGGCTGGGTTCAGCGCTGGTGGCATCGGCTGGATGTTTATTGATCCCTATTTTCTATCTGTTTCCTGATATTGGCGGACCGTTCACCTTGAAGGCATTTGTTATTACCATCCTGGGCGGTCTTGGAAGTACGGTAGGGGCGATATTTGGCGGACTTGTATTAGGCATTGCCGAATCCCTTGGGGCAACCTATATAGGCATGGGCTATAAGGAACTTTTCGGATTTGTGATATTTGTACTTGTCCTGGTGTTCTTACCCGGCGGTCTGAAACGCTTGACCAAAATATAGAGGGCGCTATGAGGAAAAAACATTTAGCACTTATTGTTTTGGGAATTATTTTCCTGGTTTTTCCCTGGATTGTCCATTCGCATTATTACCTGCATCTGATCATTATTGCCCTGATGTGGGTTGTTATTGGCAGTTCTTGGAATCTTCTGGCAGGATATACGGGTCAGGTATCTTTCGGACATGCCATGTTTTTTGGGACAGGGGCCTATACCGCAGGAATATTGGCCTCTAAACTGGGGATGTCTCCCTGGTGGGGCATGATGTTTGGAGGCATTGTCTCCATGCTTATAGGGCTCTTTGTGGGCTGGGTCTGCTTTAGGTTGAGGGGGCCATATTTTGCACTTGCTACCCTGGCTGGAGGAGAAATCTTCAGGCTCATTGCCGTGAATTGGGAAAGCCTCACAGAGGGCATGGTGGGTATCCTTATCATCCAGACCTTTAAAAGCAAGCTCCCCTACTATTACATTGCGCTGGTCCTGGCAGTCTTCTGTATCTATTTCATCCATTTGGTCATGAAATCAAAATGGGGCTATTATTTTGTCTCTATAAGGGAGGACCAGGATGCTGCGGAATCTCTCGGGATTAATACGACTCTTTACAAAAATGTATCTCTCTTGATCAGTTCGTTTTTTACCGGCATGGCAGGGGCCTTTTATATGAATTACATGGCCTTTATTGATCCTGAGGTCGTCTATTCTTTACACTACATTTCCATTATGGCTATTCTGGTCGGTATTGTGGGAGGCGTTGCCACTATTATGGGGCCGGCTGTTGGGGCCTTTGTTATGGTTGGGGTTCAGGAAACATTTAGAAGTGCCTTTTTTGGATTGGCGCCACAATGGATAAGCCAGGGTCATGCACTGGTATTTGGGTTATTGGTTGTATTTGTGATCATGTTCTTGGCAAATGGCATTGTAGGGGATTGGTCAAAAATTAAGCGGAATGTGTTCAGGATGAAAGCATCCGGCTAATATGACGATTAGGGAGAGAATCTATGGCGCTCCTTGAATTGAAGAATCTTCATAAGTTTTTCGGTGGCCTCCGGGCGGTAAATGACGTCAGCTTTGGTGTGGAACGAGGTCAGATCTTTGGCCTTATTGGGCCCAATGGCTCGGGAAAAACGACTATTTTTAATTGCATCAATAATTTTTATCCTATTTCCGGCGGAGATGTCCTTTTCAAGGGAAAGAGTATAAAAGGGTTGAAACCGCATAAGATCTGTCACCTTGGCATAGGCCGGACCTTCCAGGTAGTGAAGCCCCTTCGCCGCATGACAGTACTGGAAAATGTGACGGCATCCGCCTTTTGCCGCGTTCATACAATAAAAGAGGCGCAAAAGGAGGCACACGATGTCTTGAAATTCTGCAACCTCTCAGGAGAAAAAGACAAATTGGCAAAAAGCCTTCCCATTGGGGGAAGAAAAAGGCTTGAGATTGCGCGTGCCCTTGCCACAAGGCCGGAGCTTATACTCCTTGATGAAACGGCGGCAGGCTTAAACCCTTCAGAACTGGATGAGGCGATTGAACTGATCAAAAAAGTGCGGGATAGAGGTATCACCATTCTAATTGTAGAGCATATCATGAAGGTGATCATGACCATATCGGATCGTATCCACGCAATCAATTTCGGCACTACCATTGCTGAAGGCACAGCCGAAGAGGTTGCCAATAATGCGGCGGTGATTGAGGCCTATCTGGGAGAAGAATATGCTCAAAGTTAACAATATAGACGTATTTTATGGAGACCTGCAGGTTCTTTGGGATATCTCATTTGAGGTGAAAGAGAAAGAAGTCGTGGTCTTGATCGGAGCCAATGGGTCTGGAAAATCGACCACCATAAAGACGGTCTCCTCATTGCTCACCCCCATAAAAGGGAGTATTGAATTCAATGGGACCCGGCTTGACCACTTACCTCCCCATAAGATTATTGAATATGGCATTGTTCACGTACCGGAAGGGAGGAGGCTCTTCCCGGAAATGAGCGTGGAAGAAAACCTGATCATGGGGACACTTTATGCCGAGGCCAAATCTAAGCGCAATGAGACCATGGAATATGTATATGGGCTCTTCCCGCGACTAAAGGAAAGGAGGAAACAGATGGCCGGGACCCTCTCCGGTGGTGAGCAGCAGATGCTTGCCGTGGGAAGAGGACTTATGTCGCTGCCCAAGCTCATGATGTTCGACGAGCCGTCACTGGGTCTGGCCCCGATTCTGGTCCAGGAGATCTTCGGCATGATACGGAGGATCAACAAGGAGGAAGGGGTTACCGTTCTTCTTGTGGAGCAGAATGTCCGACAGACGCTGGCCATGTGCAACCGGGCCTACGCACTGGAAAACGGCAGGGTCGTCCTGGAAGGGACCGGCCAGGAACTGATGTCAAACGAACACGTCAGGCAGGCGTATCTGGGGATCTAAGCGCAGAGCGCAGATAGCGAACGGTTGCTGAAAGATCCCCTGCATCACATCGATAGCTTTAGAATCTATGTCCGTAACTTCTACGCAAAATGACAATCCCGCCCCGTGGCGGGACTTGGGCTTTTGTGGGAGAGGCTTCCAGCCTCGA
>JAUPKI010000107.1 GCA_030837545.1 Thermodesulfobacteriota bacterium
CAACCCTCGGGCTGTATGCCTGGCCCGTATATCACTGGGTTTCCGCCGGGATACGGGATATGGGGACATTTGTTGCCGACCCTGTAAAGACCCCGATCCCCCCTGAAGCGCCATTTATCTACCGGGAATTCGTCAGCCCCGATTCCGGGAGCGGGGTGGTCCACGTAGGATCTATCTGCGAGCTCCCTCAGGGGAGACTGGCCGCCGCCTGGTACGGGGGGACCCGGGAAGGGGCACGGGACGTGGCTGTCTTTCTTTCGATAAAAGGCCCAGAAAAGGCCTCCTGGTCAAGGCCCAAGATGATTGTGGACAGGGTGTCCGCATCCAGGGAATTATCCCGATACGTCAAAAAGGTGGGCAACCCGCTCCTCTTTTCTGGTCCGGGGGGTCGGTTATGGCTTGTCTATGTGTCCATTTCAGTGGGCGGGTGGTCCGGGAGTTCGCTGAACGTCAAGTGGTCGGATGACGCCGGGATCACGTGGAGCAACAGCCTGAGACTCACCCTCAGTCCCTTTTTCAACATCAGTGAGCTGGTCAGAAACAGACCCCTCCCCTTGAGCAGGAGCGGGTTTGCCGTTCCCATCTACCACGAATGCCTGGGATATTTCCCCGAAATCCTCTGGCTCCATCCCGGAGCCGCGGCGACGGACATCCATTTCAAAAAGAGCCGGATGGCCGGGGGGCAGTCCTTTATTCAGCCATCTGTCGTGGCCCTCGGTCCCTCGGCGGCAACCGCTTTTTACAGGTGTCTCTCTCATGAAAAGGCGATCGGCACAGCCGTTACAGGAGATGCCGGGGCCACCTGGTCCGAGCCGCAGCTTCTTCCCCTGCCGAATCCCGATGCTGCCCTGGACGCCCTTCTCCTCTCGGATCAACGGATCCTCCTGGCCTTCAACGACAGCCCCGTCAACCGGGAAACCCTGCGCCTCGCCGTCTCCCATGACCAGGGCCGCCACTGGACCCGGATAGCGACCCTCGAGAACGCACCCGGCGGGGAATTTTCCTATCCCTACATGATCCGCACACAGGACGGCCGAATCCATCTGGCCTATACCTGGGACAGAAAACGGATACAGCATGTCGTGTTTAACGAGGCCTGGATCGAGGCACAGATGAAAGGGACGATACAGTGACGACCTATGTCTTTTCATTCGTGTTCCCGTTCCTTCTGGCAACAGCCCTGTTGCAGGGAGTCGCGGCACTCTCGGGCAGGAAGCTGCGGGGCTGGGGGGCGGCCCTGGTATTGGGTCTCATAGCAGCCGGGATAGTGCTGCTGCCCCTGGACGGATTGCCCGCGGCCCGATGGCTGATCAGTTTCAATGCCAATTTCAGCATCCCCCTGACGGCGATACTCTTCTCGAAGGTTGTTGAGCCTTTTTTCAAGATCAGGCTCTTGGATGACAAGGCCATTCTGACATGCTGGATATTTTCTCTGACCGCCGGCGCCGTCCTCTATCCCATGGCCCTGGGGCTGGGCCAGATGGATCCCTATGCGGCCGGGTGGGGATTTTCATGGCTGTTCGTCCTCGCGTTTTCTGTTACGGTGGTCCTGCTGGCGTTGAAAAACCGTTTTGCCGTCGTTCTGATGGCGGCCATCCTGGCCTACAACCTCCGCCTGCTGGAATCCACGAACCTCTGGGACTACCTGGTCGATCCATTATTGGTGGTGGTAGCGTGTGTCGGAATTGGATCGAAATTAGTCGCAAGGTGCAAGGCATGAGGCGCAAGGGATGCGGTATGAGGCGTTGAGAATTCATGGAGTTTACTTTTTTGGAGCAATCGGATAAGGTTAAAAATTATCCTTCAGGGATGTGGGGGGTGCTGGATTAAGCCGCACAGCCAGGACATTGCCGCCACGGCCGTGCGAATGAATTCGCACCTACAGGGAGAGAGCCAACGAAAACAGACTAAATGGATATGATTTGAAGATCGTCAACTTGGCTTCTTATTTCCAGACGTTCTATTCAGAAGGGATAGAGAAACCCTTTGCGGTGTTGCGCCGTTGCGAGAAACATCTTGGTTACTGAACTGCATTCGCCCACCAGCATGGATCATCCAGCATCCAGCATCCAGCATTCGGCATCGGGGATCGAGACCGCCCCCCTGTGCCCTGAGATTTCCATCGTTGTCCCTGTGTATAACGAGGCCCCAAACCTCAAGGACCTTGTGGAACAGATCCTCCGTGTCATGCGGCCCCTGGGCCGCTCATTTGAGGTGATCCTGATCGACGACGGGAGCACGGACGAAAGTCCCGACCTGCTGCGGGCCATCAAACAGGATTGTGCGGAATTGCGGGTCATCGTGCTCCGGCGGAACTTCGGCCAGAGCGCCGCCATGACGGCCGGATTTGATCATGCCACGGGAGACATCGTCGTGACCATGGACGGCGACCTCCAGAATGACCCTGAAAATATCCCCCTGATCATCGCCAGGCTCGAAGAAGGGTATGATCTGGTGAATGGATGGCGGAAAGCCCGGCAGGATCCCTTTTTCTCGAGACGGCTTCCCTCCGTGATGGCCAACCGGTTAATCGGGATGGCCACCGGGGTGAGGCTTCACGATTACGGATGTTCCCTCAAGGCCTACCGGGGCGATCTGACGAAACATCTTCTCCTCTACGGCGAGCTTCACCGATTCATACCGCTCCTGGCAGGGTTCCACGGGGCCCGCATCGGGGAGGTGGTGGTGTCCCACCATGCACGGGCCAGGGGCAAGAGCAAATACGGGATCGGCCGCACCTATCGTGTGCTCCTGGACCTGATCCTCATGCTTTTTTTTCAAAAATTCGCCACACGTCCCCTCCAGCTCTTCGGGCTCAGCGGAGGGCCTCTCTTTGTCGCCGGCCTTGTCATCGAGCTCTATCTCACATGGCTGAAGCTGTGGCATGGACAGGACATCGGCGGGAGGCCGCTCCTCCTGCTCGGCGCCCTATTGATCATCACAGGGATCGTATTGATCGGGATAGGACTCTGCGCCGAACTCGTGGTCCGCACGTATTATGAGTCCTCGGGCAAGCGGATCTATACGGTGCGAGAGGTGCTGGAGTGACAGAGAATACACGGCGCAGGGCAGGAAACCTCCTCCGGATCGGCGTCAGCGCAGGGCTGCTCATCTGGCTCCTCTGCCGGTTTGATGTCAGGGGGGTATTCGGCTATTTTGAAAATCTCAAGATGTCGGTATGGACAACCGCCTTTCTGATGCTCCTCCTGGCCCAGGTCCTGAGCAGCATCCGGTGGTGGATCCTGGCCAATACCCTGTCGTTCCCAGGGCCCTGGCCTACCTATCTGGGGTTTTACTATGTGGGGATGTTTTTCAATCTGTTCCTTCCCACGGGCATCGGGGGCGACCTCTTCAAGGCCCACTTCCTGTCCCGGGAGGAGGGAAAACGATTTCTTGCCCTGTTCACGGTGGTCGGGGATCGTCTCTTCGGGTTCATCGCCATGCTGCTGCTGGGAGGGGCGGCCATAACCTTCTGGCCTGGACTCCTTCCGGAACCTTTTGCCGGATTCCTGACCATCAGCAGTCTCCTTATTCTGGCCGGCCTGGCCGGGCTGCCGTTCCTTCAGAAGGCCATCAGGCGCCTCTGGCCGCGTTTCTCCGGTCATCTGGAAGGCCTCCTTATCCTCTGGAAACACCCCAAGCGGCTCTTCTGTGTGCTGGGCCTTTCATTCTCTCTACAGGCATTGGGAATGGGGGCCGTGGCCTTCCTCGGGGCGGGCATGAATATCCACCTTCCCCTCCCGTTCTACTTTGCCAGCCTCCCCTTAGTGGGGATCATCACGCTCATCCCGGTCAGTTTTAACGGGATCGGGGTCCGGGAGGGGGCCTTTGTCTATTTCTTCGGTCTCAAAGGGATAGCAGCAGAACCTGCATTCGGTCTCGGGCTTCTCTTCTTTTCCGTTCAGGTAGGCCTGAGTCTCCTGGGCGGGATCGCTTATGCCGCCGGGGTCCATCGGCGGTCGATTGTTAAAGTGACTAAAGTTTGAAGTTTGGAGTGCCTAAAGTTGACGGCCATCTCAACAGGCCTTCTTTTTGCGAGAACATCAGGCATCAACTTGGGCATTTTAGGCATTTGTAATTTTAGCCCACTTTAGTGCTTTATTTCCTGGTTTTCTGTAACAAAAAACAAGAAAACCGCTGACAGGTCGAGTAGTCGAGTGGTGAAACTGGAAATGGGAAACTGGGGCTGGAAACTGAACAATCAAGATTCCGCCCTCAACTCCACACTCCACACTCTAAAACTTTAGGCACTTCTTCAAATGACGCTTTACCGCTATATCATTAACGAGATATGGCCCACCTTCCTGGCGAGCCTCCTGGTCTTTATCTTCATCATGGTGGCGGCCCGAATGCTGTCCATTACCGAGCTGATCGTCACCCGGGGCGTAGGCATCAGCCAGGTGCTCGGAATGGTCCTATACCTCCTCCCCGACATCCTGACGTTCGCCCTTCCGGCGGTGACCCTCATGGCGGTCGTGGTGGCGTTCCTGCGCCTCTCGGCCGACAGCGAGATCATCGCCCTGAAATCGTCCGGGATCAGCCTCTACCAGATGCTCCCCCCTGTGGCGGCCTTCGCCTTCCTGGTGTTTTTGATGGGGCTTGCCATCAGCCTCTTTGCAGCGCCGTGGGGCAATCGGGCATTCAAGGACCTTTTGTTCAAGATTGCCGAGTCACGGGCGGACTTAGGGATCAAGGAGCGCGTCTTCTGTGAGCCCTTTGACCATCTGGTCTTTTATGTCAACAGCTTTTCCAGGCAGGAAAGGGCATTGAAAGACATATTTGTGGTGGACAGGCGCGACGAGGAGGTGACCAATACCATTGTGGCCGAGGAGGGCCGAATCATTGTGGAGCCCGACCAACGGATTATCACCATCTTTTTTGGCAAAGGCACCATCTTTGCGGTTGAAAAAAACATGAATACCGCCCGGACGATCCAATTCAATACATATGGCTTAACCATTGGCCTGAAAGATGTTATGAAGGACCTGACGTCGCGGCAGAAGGCGCCCCACGAGTTGAGCGTCGGGAACCTGATCCAAGAGATGAAAACAACGCCGAAAGAAGATGTCCAGCGCAGCAGGATGATGAGGGAACTCCTCGAAAAGCTCTCCATCCCCCTGGCCGTGCTCTTCATGGGGATCATCGGGGTTCCGCTGGGCGCCCAGATGCGAGCCCGGGGGCGCACCGCGGGAATCGGGGTGAGTCTCGCGGTCTTTTCCATCTACTATATCTGCCTCATGGTCGTGCGGAGCATCTGTTCCAGCGGTTCCGTTCCCCCGGCCGTAGGCGTATGGGTCCCTGACCTTTTTCTCCTCATGACCCTTATATATCTCCTGCGACGCGCCGCTGATGAGCGGTCGATCCATTTTTTGAGTTCGAGGTCGTAGTAGAGACGTCAATACCGGTGCAGTCAATTTCCCTATGGTTCTGAAGATGCCGCTTTATTTTTATCTGTCTATTTTTGGGGTCAGTTGCCTCCTCTCCCTTATCCTGACCCCCCTGGCGAGAAGACTTGCCATTCGATGGGGACAGGTGGCGGTGCCGAAGGATAACCGGTGGCACCGAAAAGAGACCGCCCTTTTAGGCGGCGTCAGCATCTTTATGGCCATGATCACCGTGTGGGTCCTGGCCGCCGGTCTGACCAACTGGTCCGCTTTCGGACAACCCTATCTGGTTATGATCCTGTGCTCAGGGGGCATATTTGTCCTGGGCCTCATCGACGATATTTTCAATATGGACCCGCAGCACAAGCTGGCGGGTCAGGTCATTATTACCGCCATCCTTATATTTTTCGGCTATCGTCTCGGCTGGACCGATTCAAAGACCCTCAATCTATTCCTGTCCATTCTCTGGATTGTGGGGATCACCAATGCCTTTAACCTCCTGGACAACATGGACGGGCTTGCACCCGGCATTGCCCTGATCGCCGGCGGTTTTCTCTTTCTATGGCTCTACTTAGAGCCGGTCACCGGTCAGGTTTCCGCGCCTGTCCTCCTGGCCCTCAGCGCCTATCTCGGCGCTGTCTCAGGTTTCTTGGTCTACAACTTCAATCCGGCCTCCATATTCATGGGCGACGCGGGGAGCCTCTTTGTGGGATTTGTCCTGGCCTGCCTGACGGTTGCCGGGACCCCGTCACAGGTCGGCAGCGACAAGGGTTTCCTGCATCTCCTTTCGGTCATCGCCATTCCGGTGCTGATCCTGTTCATTCCGATCCTGGATACCGGGTTTGTCAGTCTGATGCGCAAGCTGTTCCGGCGGCCCATTTCTCAGGGGGGACGGGATCACTCTTCCCACCGCCTGGTGGCCATCGGTTTTTCCGAAAGGAAGGCCGTCCTGGTCCTTTACGCCTTTTCCGCGGCATCCGGCCTGATGGCCCTCGCCATCAACCGCCTCAACATTGGCACCAGCCTGGTCCTCATTGCCATCTATCTCCTTTTTATCATTTTTTTCTGGATCTACCTGGCAAGGGTCAAGGTCTATTCAGAGACGTCAATCCTATCCGGCGAGGTCTCAGGGCTGGTAACCCCCCTCCTGATTGACATGACCTTCAAACGACGGATTTTCGAGGTCCTCCTGGATCTGGTTCTGATTACCGTGGCCTACTACACGGCCTATCTCCTCCGTTTTGAGGGGGCCATTGGCCCCAACTTCGATTTTTTTCTCCATTCCCTGCCCATCGTTATCGCCTGTCAAATCCTCTTTTTTTATCTGTTCGGCATTTATCGGGGCGTGTGGGAAAACACGAGCGTCCGGGATCTGATATCTTATGGAAAGGCAATTACGGCCGGGACCGTCTCGCCCATCCTGATTCTCCTTTTTATCTATCGTTTTTACAGTTTTTCACGGGCCGTGTTTGTCATCTACTGGGGTCTGATGCTCATCACGGTATCCCTTTCAAGGCTTTCTTTCAGGCTCTTGGACGAAGGCATCCGGGGGACCAACAGGGAAGGAAGGCGCGTCCTGGTCTACGGGGCGGGACTCGGCGGGCAGATGGCCCTCAGGGAGATTGAGACCAACAGGGACCTGGGTCTGAGAGTGGTGGGCTTCATGGACGATAATCCGCGAATACAGCAGAGAAAAATCCGTGGCTACCCGGTGCTCGGGGGGCTCAAGAATCTGGACCAGATCCTGAGCGATCAGGAGATCCAGGAGATCATCATCTCGTTTAAGATGAACAGCTCCGAGAAAAAGAGAGAAATCAAGAGATGGTGCGAGGAAATGGGGGTTGAAGTGGATATAAAGGAGATGCGGCTCACCATCAGTTAGTCGCTCAAGACCTGGCGGCTCCGACCGGGCTGGGCTCCGACCGGGAGGAGATATGCCGCAGAGCGCGATCTCCGAATGCGATCTCTCTTCCCGAATCAGGCTGTTCCAGTCGTCTCAATTCATCCGGGGTGTTAATATTGAGAAATGAGCTCAGGTCAGGGTCCCATCTCCTGATCTCATCATCGTTAATAAAGCGGACGGAGACCGATGAAAAGAAACGGAAGATCTGGTAGGTCCCGGAGCGGATCAGCCTCTCGATGCTGTCTATGCAGCTCTTGGCATACAGCCCGTGAAGGGCCTCTACCTTCCAGGATATTTTTGGGACCACCACGTCAAAATCATCCCTGATCGTCACCATATGCCGGATAAGACCGGGGTTAAGAAACGGCATGTCGCAGGCGACAAAGAATCCCGCCGGGTCCGGGATCACCTTCAGGCCGGTGTAAATCCCCCCTAACGGCCCGAGCCCCTTGATGACATCCTTGAACATGGGGACATCAAGATAGGCATATTCATCCGGCGTGTTGGTAATCATGACCACGTGATGAAAGATCGCGCCCATTGTCTGGAGCGCCCTCTCGATAAGGGGGACGCCTTTGACCGTTACCAAGGCCTTATTTTTTCCATAGCGGCTGCTTCGGCCCCCTGCCAGGACAACACCCGTGACATCCTCGACCTTATCGGTCGCGCCTGAGGCAGGGTGTTCTGATTCAGCATCCACGGTCTCCCGAAATCCTCTCGACACCTAAAACTCCTCGATACGGCGGGCATGGCTGTATATCCGGTTGGTATCCCTCGCCATGTCGATGAGGGTGACATTGTAGAATTTGGCCGCCTCCACGGCCCGCGAGGTCGGACGAGACATGACCACAAAAACAGGAAAACCAATCCTCGCGATCTTGAGGATCATTTCCAGACTGGCCCGACCGCTCGACACCAGCACCTTGTCCTCCGGTACGATTCCCTGGATCAGCGAAGCGCCGATGACCTTGTCGAGTGCGTTGTGACGTCCCATGTCCTCGGCGTGAAGGATTTTGTTCCCGTTTGAATCAAAAAGGACCGCCGCATGAGCCCCCCCTGTCCTTGTGTAGAGCGGTTGAAACGCCTTCAGGCCGCTGGATGCCTGTTTCAGCATCTCCATGGAAAACCGATGCCTGCTCTTCACCCGCCGCAGCCGGTCCCTCAGGTGATCGTAGTTTTCCGTGCCGCAGATGCCGCAACTCGAGTATGAAATCCGCCTGCCGCTGACCGCTGAAGGAAATGGCGTCTGGGGTGCAATGTTCACCCGTGCCTCGATGATGTCGTCTCCGTCTTTCCTCCGCTCCGCGCCAACGCTGAACCCGGTGATATCCTTGATCTCGGTTATTAGCCCTTCCGTAAAAATAAATCCGACCACCAGTTCCTTGACATGGTAGGGGGTGAACATGACCAGGGTATGAGGCTGATCATTGATAATAATTTGCAGGGGGGCTTCGACCGTAAGATCGGTCGATTGGGGAAATATCCTGCCGCGATTCAGGGTAAAGGTTCGGAATGTCCGATAGGTGATGTCCGACATCATGGTTTTCAGCAGCCCAGCATCCAACTATCCATCCAGCATCCCAGTGTGGAGTGTGGAGTTAAAAGTTTAAATCGGAATTTTCCTTTTGAAACTTTAGGCACTTCAAACTCGTAACTTCAAACTGGGTGAAACCAGCATCCCGCTTTCACACGAAAACAGGTCGTCAGGCCAAAAAAATTGCACATTTGATTGACATCAGGCTACAAAATGATATGGTTGTTAAGACGTCATGTGAGGCCGTTCACGAATGATCCGAAGGATCCGGCTTCAGTAGGGAACTCCCCCCGACCCGCTGACACCCGTCCGGTCGCCGGTCCGAAGGCGGGGAAAACCACTTAACCCATCATCACGCAACCGGTCCCGCCTATATTTAGCGGGATTTCAGGCTTTTATGCCGAGAAAGGAGCATCTTGAGTCGAAATGATCTCATCCAGTTAGAAGGCGTCGTCGCCAAGGTCCTGGGTGGCGGCAGCATGGAAATCGAGTGCGACAATCATATGATCGTCAGGGGGGTGCTTTCCGGGAGGATGAAAAAACACCGCATCAAGGTCATGGTTGGAGACAAGGTTCAGGTCAGCGTCTCTCCCTACGATACCTCCCATGGATTAATCACCTACCGTTTCTGAACCCCTTGCCCCTCACGAATCCCTTTGACAGAGTTCAATCAGGACGCCGTTGGTCTCTTTGGGATGGATAAAGGCGATCCTTGCGCCCCCGGCCCCATTTCGAGGCGCCTGATCGATCAGGCGCACCCCCTTTTCCTTGAGTTCCGCGAGGGCTTCCTCGATATTTTCCACTCGAAAGGCCACGTGCTGAACCCCTTCTCCGCGGGCATCGATATATTTGGCGACCGGCCCGTCCGGATCAGTGGACTCCAGCAATTCGACCTCGCTGTCGGTAATGGGGATAAACGCCACATTCACCTTCTGGTCTGCGACCGTTTCTATGTCTGCTATCTTGAGCCCCAGGATGTCTGTATAGAATCTGCCTGCCGTTTCAATCCCCTTTACAGCGACACCGATGTGGTCAATATGCTTTATCTTCATCATCTCCTCCTGTCAATATATTCTTCCGGATTCCTGAAAGTGTCCCTCAACAGAGATCCCTCGAGCCAATGGCAATTCCCGCAGACACGCCGTTTCACAGTCCCCCGTTAAAAGGCCTTGCCTTTAGGGATCTATGTGATTATTATAGTCCAATTGTGAAAACACCATATTAATAACTCAAGAGTCCAAAGTTCTTTCGTCGGTCTGGAATTTATGCATCCAGTGATATCAATACATTACGAGAACTTTGGACTGTGGAGTTAATAATAATACCATAATGTCCATATCAAATCCAAGGGTTTCCCAATGAAAAACAACCCGTTCAGCTTTGCGCGTCCCCCTGCCGGAATCCCGCAGGATGCGGGACAGGGCCGGGAGCATTTCCGCGAGCTGGATGCCACTGAACTCTACTGCCCCAACTGCGGGTTTGCGGTTCCGGTCAACAAGTTTCTTCTCCTGGTCCTTCCTGACGGAGACAGGTACGAATATCGGTGTAAATATTGTGGTACAAAGGTGGGGGACAAGGTCGATCGCTCCGGACAGTTTTATGGCATTCTCAAGGGGTAAGCGCCCATCGTGTCGCCTATTTTCAGGTTTAAAGCGACGAATCAGGTGGTCTCTTATTGTTGTACGCCTCCAAAATGGGATCAGGGGACCCAGAATGCAACCTTGAACCTCTGAACCCGTGAACGGTTACCTCCATGTCAATCAAGAACAGGCAGCCCTGTATAAGGACCCGGTCAGGGATTGTCATCGCCCATATTAATGAAGGAGCCCCATGAAAACAAAGGCAGCTCTCCTGTTTTGCATCCTCGTTGTGTTGTTCCCATTCACCTTCATCCAGATGTCTGTGTCTGCAGATGAGGCCCCGAAAAAGATCGCAGTCCTCCCCTTTACCATGAACGCCGACCGCGACCTCAGCTTCCTGCAGTCCGGCATCGTGGATATGCTCAACTCGCGGTTGGCCTGGAAGGGGAAGGTGCAGATCATCGAAAAGGGTGCGGTCAAAAAGGCGGTTGATACAGCGCCAGGCCCTCTGGATAAGGAAAAGGCATTAAAAGTGGGCCGTGCACTGGAAGCCGACTATGTGATCCTGGGAAGCCTCACCGTCTTTGGAGACAGCGTGAGTATCGATGCAAAAATCCTTGACGTGGCCAAATCGGATGAACTGGTAACCGCCTTTGATCAGTCGAAAGGGATGGACGGGGTCATTCCGACAGTGAACCAGTTCGCCGAAGACATCAACGCCAAGATCATGGGGAAAGAGGTCTATCGGCCGGAGCGTCCTACCGGGGATCAGCCAAAGCAATCCGGCCCCATCATGGCTGTGGGAGAAGAGTCAGGCGACTCCGGCCAGAGACCGTCCTATGTCCAGCGCTTCAAGCTGGAAATCAGGGGTCTGGATGTGGGTGACGTGGATGGAGACGGAAAGACGGAACTGGTGATGATCAACAACGACACGGTCTTCGTCTACAAGTGGGTCAAGGGCAGACTCAGCCAGTTCAAAGAGATTAAGGGGGCCTGGTCGCCCAATTTCATCTATGTGAGTGTTGCCGATCTGACCGGCAACGGCGTGGCCGAGATATATGTCAGCAACCTGACCGCCACCAACGCCTCCACCTTCGTCCTGGAATGGGATGGCAGCACATTCAAGGAGGCTACAAAGAGAGAAAGCTGGCTGATCCGGGTGGTTGACCTCCCTAACAAGGGCAAGACGCTCCTGGGACAGAGGCGGTCGACTGAGGGAAAATATATCGGAGACGTCCATGTCTTGACGCGCAATGGGGACGGATTTGCCGCCGGCGAGGCCATAAAACTCCCAACGGGAGGAAATATCTTCAATTTCGTCAAGAGCGATCTGGGAGGGAAGGGGGCCATATACACCACCCTCCTGGACCCGTATGAACACCTTCGTGTGTACAATCAGGAAGGGGAGCGTCTCTGGAAAAGCGACGACTATTTTGGCGGAAGCCTTGCTTACATGGAGTATAAGGATGTCAACGTGAACCGCATGGTTCAGACGGGGATTCGGCTTTTCATCCCGTCGCCCATTTTTCTGTATGATATCAATGGGGATGGAAGGCAGGAAATCGTCGTCTGCCAGAACCATTCAAAGGTGGCCCGGATATTCGGGGATTTCCGCTGGTTCGGCAGCGGCAAGGTCCATTTTATGGACTGGGACGGCGCCGGCCTTGTCTCCAAGTGGGTATCCCCGAAATTGTCGGGCACAACGGTAGGCTACAAGGTTGCCGATCTGGATAATGACAGTCTTCCGGAGCTCGTTGTGGCCTCTGTCACCAGCGAGAGTTACTTTGTAGGGCTCCCCCAGAGCCAAGTGCTGGTCTTTGATCTCAAATAGCCGCAAGAAACCTGTTGTGTCTCTTTGTGGCTTTGTGGCTTTGTGTGAGTCCCGCGGGATGGGTTTCGGCTATGCCGCATCGGTAGTCAATCGTCAATCCAGAGGGGTTTATGGGAATGAAACAGGGTGCTTTTACAGGCTGGCGTTGTGCGGTTCTGTCGTTGTTCGTTATTATGATGCTCAGTTCGGGCGCCCTGGCGGAGACCGAAGGGACAACCTTAGTTTTTTTCCCTGAACCCGCCTACACCTTCGATGCGGTATTTGAAGGCGTCTTGGTACCGCATGACTTTGTCATCCAGAACAACGGAACGGCGGTCCTAAATGTCAATCGGGTCGAAGGAGGGTGAGGGTGCGTCGTTGCCTCCTTCACGAGGCAGATCCCGCCGGGCGGCGAGGGGAAAATTTCTGTTAAGCTGAATACGACAGGTTATGGCGGAAAAACCCTGAATAAAACGATCAAGGTCTATACCAACGACGCCCAACATCCGATTTCAGACCTCACGGTCACGGGCGAGATCAAAAAATTTGCGAACATCTCCCCTCCGAGGGTCTTGCTGAACGGCGAAGTCGGAGAAAGCCTGAAGATTGAGGTAAAGATCTCCCCTGTCTCGGAGGGGCTCTTCGAAATCACCGGGGCAAAGGCAGATCAGGGAAAAGATATCCGGGTCACCCTTGCCGATCGGAAGGAAACGGATGGGAATGTCTATACCCTGATTGTGGAAAACCAGAGGGAGGCATTCGGAAGATACCAGGACATCATCAGACTCTCCACCACCAACAAGGTGCAAAACGAGATCGTCATCCCGGTCTGGGGAAATATCACAGCCCCGCAGATTGCCGCGATCAAACCGCGCAATGTCGCGCTCAACGGACGTGCAGGAACGCCGATAAAGGGGACCGTCACCATCGTCCCAAGAGACAACTATACCTTTTCCATCACCGAGGCGAAGGCCCAGAGCGGAACCTATATCCAGTGGGACATCAAGGAGACCGAGGAATCCGGAAAAAAGACCTATGCCCTCACCGTGGAAAATCTGAAAAAGGAAAAAGGGAGGTATTACGACACCATCTTTTTGAAAACGGACAGCGCGAATATGCCGGAAATCCGAATCAGCGTATCCGGCCTCATCACAGACTAAGGCGGGACGTACCCGCAGCCCAGTCTCGTCCCTTAGCTCGAAGCTGAAAGCTCAAAGCTTTCAGCTCTTCCGGCTTCTCCAGGTTAGGTAGGTAGTGCCCGCACAAAAACCCCAAAATGAAAACGACGACATACGGGACCGGCCTTATCTGGCGCACGACGACATCCTACAATTGAATTTTATTCGAAGTCCGGGCAGATACATCTTCAGACGGCATTATCGTGCGGGGCTTCGTTCCCATCTCATGGAGGTCCTGGACCCGAAGGATGTGGCCCGGGAAAAGGGCGGGGTGCGTGTGGACGGGTTGTGGCTGTTTCCCCGTGCGGTTCCCCTCAAGATGCTGCGGATCTTTAGGAGGAGGTTCACGGACCTGACAGAGGCCAGGGAAGAGATTCGACGGGTCAAGACCGTCCAGGCCTGCCTTGCCCCGGACCATATCGCCCGGCCATCGGAATTTCTGGTGGACTACCTGGGGCCGGGGAAATGGGAGATCCTCCTTGCCGGGCTTCAGGAATATGTCGCAGGCGAGGTGCTCGAACCCTGGGGCGAACTGGGGGAACGCCATCTTCGTTCTCTTCTGGACCGCATGCGCATGGACGACCGCCGGGAGCCCTCCGGGGCAAGGGACCACTGGATGGATCAGGTGCGGACGAGGGCCGAAGAATTTGTTTCGCGGGTGAGGAAACTGATTTTGGAGGCACGGCTTGTGCCCGATCTCGCAGGTGTCGGGAATCTTCTTCTGACACGGACCGGCGGCATCAAGCTCGTGGACATCAACAACATATCCGAGGTGTCGCCTGAACCGATCATCCCTCTTGATGATCGAGGCTATCCTGTCTGCGACAAATCCATAGCCGTCCTGTTTCACTTAGAGGAAAAACTCACTGGGAGATCACCTCGAAGGGACGACCCCCTGTATGCCCCCTTCCTGAGCCCGGAAAGGGTCGAGAGGGTGAAGGCAGCGGAGCAAAGATTCCATCTCTCAACAACGGCGACGCCACTCGGATGACGCCCCCGGTCCTTTGCCCTATCGATACCCAAGATACGGGCCGGGGTCCTCAGCCACCGGGGTATTCGATGCGTCCGGTCGAGGCCGTGCGCCCTTCTATCATGACTCCTTGTTGACCGGGGTGACCATTTCGATCTTGGCATTTTTTCGAAGGTTTTCGAGCCAACTTTCAAAGATCCGGCGATGCTTTGCCTGAACCAAGGCTTCGGAATACTCCTTTTCTTCCTTTCGGAAGGTGGTTTCGTCGATGCCTTCCTTTTCCAACCACCGGATGACAAATGCCCCCTTTTCGTTGACAAAGGGCTTATCCGGGTATCGTTTTTGCGCGTTGAGCCTGAAGGCCGTCTCAATCGCTTCCGGCGCATTCCCGATGTCCGGAATGGGACCTCGCCGGGTGAAAAAGTCGGCCTCTTTCGGCGTAAGGCCTTTCTCCTTGGCTAATTCATCCCAGGGCCTACCTTCCTTAAGCGCAGTTAGATATCGGGTTGCAGCAGCGATTGCCTCCTGGACCGCCAAATGATCCGCGTAATCCTCCCTTACCCTGTCAGCCACATCTTTCAATTCCGGCAGATAAGATTCCCTCGCCTCGACGATCTGGAACATATAGAATTTCCCCCCCAATCCAATCAGCTCAGTGGTCTCATTCTTCCCCAGCGCAAACAGGGTCTCTGCCGCCTTTTCACTTCCGTCAATCCCGGGGATCGGCTCGGCGCTCGAGAAAAAGTCCGACTTTTTGGCCTCGAGCCCGTGCCGTTTGGCGTAGACGCTCAGCTTGATGTCGTAGGGCATCTGATCGACAATGGACAGGCCCTTTTCATGGGCGCGGTCCGCTGCGGCGTTCATGGTCAAGGCATCCGCAATCTCGTCACGCACCTCCTCCAGCGACTGGGTGCGCGCCTCCGTGATATCCTCCACCTGAATAATATGATATCCGAATGGCGTCCGCACAAGATCGCTGATCTCGCCCTTTTTCAGTTTGAAGGCGACCTCCTCGAAGGCCGGCGTCATCTGCCCTTTCGCAAGATAGCCCAGATCCCCCCCCTTTGATTTGCTCGGGCAACTTGAATGGGCCGCAGCCAGTTTTGCAAAGTCCTCCCCCCTCCGGATCTTTGCCAATACCTCCTCAGCCGCCTTCCTGACCTTCTCCTCGGTCTCTTTCGAGGCGTCCGGGCCAAGCTCAAACAGAATATGCCTTGCCTTTACCTGGCTGGGCCGGCTGTATGCCGCATGGTTATATTCATAAAATGACTGGATCTCTTTTTCGGTGATGCGCACGTCATCTTTGAAGGAGGCGGGATCGATCTCGACATAGGCCACCTGCTTCTTTTCCGGCACGCGGTATCTCTCCTGATGACTTTCAAAGTAGGCCTTCAAGCCAGCCTCATCCACCGTGACCGACTTTCGGAAATCCTGCGGTTTGAACTCTACAAAAGCGACCTTGGTCTTCTCGTTGGTAACCGTGTAATGTTCCAGGACCTCTTTTTCAGTCACGGCCAGGAAGGCAAACAGGAACTGCTGCAGCTTCCTGTCCAGAAGATCCTGGGTAATCGACGCCTCAAAATCCTCCGGGGTCATATGGTTGTGGCTCAGAAGGGACTGGTAACGACCCATATCGAATCGGCCGTTGACCTGAAATGCGGGGTAACTCATAATCGCTCTCTGACACTCGCCTTCCGTCACATCGATGCCTAAGCGTTTTGCGGCCTGAGTCATCAACCTCTGATCAATGAGGGCGTTCAATGCCTGCGTTTTCAGATTGAGCATTTTTATCATATTTTCATTCCACATGTCTTTGTACCTTGCCTGATATGCGGAAATCATGTCCCGGTAGGCCTTTTCATATTCCGGACCGCTGATGACCTCCCCGTTGACATAGGCGATTTTCAGGGCCTGTTGCGACCTAAAGGAATAGCCGAAATAAAAGACAAAGACCACGGCAATAATGCCTATCAGAAATTTGATGAGCCAGGACTTGGCGTGCTTTCTCATGATGCTTAATACCATTAACGATCCCCTCCTGTTGTCGACCACTGTTTGATCGAGGTTTATCGAGTGTTGTCCAAAAATTGAAGGTGGAAAGATAGCATGCTCCCCAATGGATGTCCATCACAATTTGGAATTCTCGACAAACCCGTCCTGCTCAAAAAGGATATGTAAGGGTTCACAGGTTCTGGGTTTCCCGCTTAGGGGGTATGAATTCAACCTTGAATCCCGCTGTAGCGGGAAACCTTTGAACCCGTGAACGGTTACTCTGCAGATTAGCCGTTGAAAATTATCCACTGGGATGATAAAGTGTTACGAAGAAGGGTCTTGCTGTGTGAAAGGGACAAGCGCATGACAAAGGAATTGTGGTCAGTTACCGAGATATTGGAATTCTTCCAGGTGGAGGAGGGCCTTCTCAGGAATCTGGAAGAAGAGGAGATCATCTGTCCGGCCTGCAATGAAGGTCTCCCGACCCGGCTGTTTAATATTCACGAACTGGAAAAGCTGCGGATTGCAAAAATTCTCATGGAGGAAATGGACGTCAATCTGTCAGGCGTGGAGGTCATCCTCCAGATGCGTCAAAATATGATCGACATGAGGAGGCAGTTTGATGCCATCCTGGAGGACCTGTCCAGACAACTGCGCGACACCATTGAGAAAACTGGATAACCTTTTCTTTCCCGCCTCGTTTCAGATCCGGATGCCGCCCCTCACGTCCTGTTCATAGAGGCGGTCCATCTTCTTGACCGTCTCCATGATTTCTGGATCGTCTGTCCTCGGCACCTTTACAACCAGTCGGATCAGCAGGTTGCCCCGCTGCCGGGTCTTGATGTGGGTCGCTCCCTTTCCCTTCAGCCTGAGGGTCTGACCGCTCTGACTCCCCGCCGGCACCTTGACCTTCACGGGGCCGTCAATGGTAGGGACATGGATGGTCCCGCCGGCCATGGCCTCCCCCACCGTCACCGGCACCTCCATGAGAAGATCGTCCCCCTCTCTTTTCAGAAACGGATGGGGCTTCAGATGAATGACCAGGTAGAGGTCCCCGGGCTCGCCGCCTTTGAGACCCGGTTCACCCTTGCCCGCGACACGGACCTTGGAGCCCTCCCG
This sequence comes from Thermodesulfobacteriota bacterium, assembly GCA_030837545.1. Lineage (GTDB taxonomy): Bacteria > Desulfobacterota > DSM-4660 > Desulfatiglandales > Desulfatiglandaceae > AUK324. Next base: position 17,471 of record JAUPKI010000107.1, read on the forward strand.
CACACCCTGCGGGATGACCACCCGGATCTTCTCTGTGCCGAGGACCTGCCCGCTCCCCTGGCACTTGGGGCAGGGTTTCCCTGTCTGCCCGTGTCCATGGCAATGGGGACAGGGTTTAGTAAAATGCATGGGACCCTGGGCCACCTCCTGCCGGCCTGAACCGCCGCAGTAGGGGCAGGTGGTCATGCCGGCGTTCGGATCGGCGCCACTCCCCTGGCACACGGGACAGGGAGTCGCCTTTTGCATGGCCAGTTCCGTTTCGAATCCCCTCAGGGCCGAGACCAGGTCAATGGTCATGTCGTGGTGGACATCCCTCCCCTTGGCCGCCGCGGTGGATTTGAAACCGCCCCGTCCCATACCTGAAGCAAAAAAATCGCCAAAAATGTCCTCGTAGCTTTCATACCGGCCGAATCCTTCCGCTCCGGGCGCCCCCCCCGCCTGCTGAAAAGAACTCCATTTGGAATATTCCCTTGCCTTTTCCGCGTCAAACCCGGACTGGAGTCCCTCTTCCCCGAATTCATCGTACAACTTCCGCTTCTTTTCATTCCCGAGGCAATCATAGGCCCTGGAGATCTCCTTGAATTTCTGCTCTGCCTCCTTGTTCCCCGGGTTGATGTCAGGGTGCCACTTTCGGGCCAGCTTACGATATGCCTTTTTTATCTTGTCTTGGGAGGCGTCCTTGGGAACACCCAGAAGCCCGTAAAAATCTTGAGACATGACATATACCGCCTTGGATGATCATGGGTTGTAGGGACGACAAACGATATCTCAGGCAGGCGCCCATTGTCAAACCCTTAACGACCGCTCTCCGGGCCAGGGTACCCGGCAAAAGAATCCGTTTCTAAGCGATGAGATCCCCGTAAGTCTTGAGTCCGCAGAGGGGTGTCGCCTTCTTTGCGGCCCTGATGACGGCCTGTTCCATCGTCCTTGCAGCCAGCAGCCCGACCACGCTCACGTCCGTGTCAACCTTCCCCGTTGCCAGCGCAAAAATGGTATCCCCGTCAACCATGGAATGGGAAGGCCTCAGGGTCCTCGCGTATCCATTATGGGCCATGGATGCGACCTTTTTGGCCTCTGGTTTTGTGAGTCTGGCGTTGGTGACAACAATGCCAATGGTGGTATTTCCACCGAATGCCATCCTCCGGTCGGCAAATCGTCGAATCAGGATCTCTTCTGTGTTCAGGCACCCCTTCCCCTTTTCATCCAACACCCCTGCCAGGGTCTCCCCCGTTTTAGGATCGATCACGTCGCCCAGACAGTTGACCGCCACGATCGCCCCGATCTCAAGATGGCCTGTCCGAACACCGTACGCGCCCAATCCGCTTTTCATGCATCTTTCCATGCCGAGGATCTTGCCGACCGTGGCCCCGGCCCCGGCCCCCACGCACCCTTCGGCACACTCAGGACACCTGGCGTCCAGGCAGGCCGAATAGCCCATTTCCCGGTCAGGTCTTACCCGGTGGTCTCCAACGGCCAGATCGAACAGGACCGCCGCACACACAATCGGGACCTTGGTAACCACGGCGTCAAATCCGATCCCCTCCTCTTCCAGATACTGCATCACGCCACTGGCGGCGTCGAGGCCGAACGAGCTGCCGCCGCTCAGCACCACGGCATGAATCTTTTCGACGAGGTTGACCGGGTCCAGGAGATCGGTTTCCCTTGTCCCGGGGGCCCCGCCCCGGACATCCACGCCGGCCGTCCCCCCTTCCCGGCAGATGACCACGGTGCACCCCGTAGCTGCATTCAGGTCGTGTGCGTGGCCGACCCTGATGCCTTCGATATCGGTAATTGAAATCTCTTTCATACCCTTTCCCGCTCCAGCATTTCCCTGGCATGGGCCAATGCCCTGGGCGTGATTGCCCGTCCGGCCAGAAGCCTCGCTATCTCCTTCACCCTCTCATCGGATTCCAGTTCCAAAATCGCCGCCTCGGTGCGGCCCTCTATGACCTCTTTCCTGACTACAAAGTGCGTCGATCCCTGGCAGGCAATCTGGGGAAGGTGCGTGATGCACACGATCTGATGATACGCAGCCAAAGAAGCGATTTTCTCTCCTACCACCTCGGCCGTGGCGCCGCTGATGCCGGCATCCACCTCGTCAAAAATAACCGTCTCAACAGAGGTCGTCCTCGAAAGGATGGTCCGAACGGCCAGCATGATCCTCGACAGCTCGCCGCCCGAGGCGATTTTTGACAAGGGTCTCAATTCCTCCCCCGGATTCGGAGACATCATGAATTCAATCCGGTCAACACCGTCCGGCCCCATATCCGCCATGCACGGCCCCTCCGCGGCATCACCCTTGCCCTGCGGGCCTTCAAACCTCACACTGAACCGAGTGTCTTTCATATGAAGCTGACAGAGTTCCGCCTCTACGGCCCTCCTGAAATCCTCAGCCCCGTTTCGCCGCTTTCGGGAAAGGGTCTCGGCCCGTTGCAGGAGTTGGGTTTGCAAGCTTTCCAGTTCCGCCTTTAATTGACCGATTTGATGGAGCGTGTTTTCCAGATGAGACATGGTTGAGGCCTGGGCGTCTTTGAACCGGAGGATGTCTTCAATGGTTGGGCCATATTTCCGCTTGAGTCTGTTGAGGAGTTCCAGCCGTTCGATAACCTGGTTGAGTCGCTGGGGGTCCACCTGTATCGATTTTTGAAAATCTCGAAGGGTGAAAGAGACATCCTCTATCTGGGCCTCGATCTCTGCCAGAGAGGCCTTGGCAGAGGCCAGTTCAGGCGCTATTTTCGATCCCTTATCCAAGGCCTTTAAACAGACGGCCACCGATGAAAGAACGGAATTCTCGTTTTCGTACAAGGACTGGTATCCGTTGGCGGCGATCTCAAGGAGTTCCTCCGCGTGCTGAAGACGCCGGCGCTCTTCCTCCAGGAGGTCGTCTTCGCCCAAGGACGGTCCGGCCATCTCAATCTCCTGGATCTGGAACCGGGCCAATTCCTCCCTTTCCTTTTGTTGCCGGATCTCCGCCTCCAGGGATGCAACCTCCCCTTTCAGCGACCGGTGCCTGTCAAACAGAGCGCCCAGTTCGCACCGTTTGTCTTCAAGGCCGCTGAAGCTGTCCAGCAGATAGAGGTGGTTTTCCGGTCTCAAAAGGAGCTGATGCGCATACTGGCCTGAAATGCTGATGAGCCGCGGCCCCAGCCGGGACAATGTTTGGAGGGTGGCCAGCGATCCGTTGATGAAGACCCTGTTCCGACCCTCACGGGATACGGTTCTCTTGATCAATAGTTCGCCGTCAAAGGGAATCCCCGCCTCGTCCAACCATTCTGCAAGACCCAGGCTGTCGGGAAGGACAAAGAGCCCCTCTACCACGGCCTCGCTGCAACCGGTTCGAATGAGGTCGGCCGACGACCTCCCCCCGAGCATCAGATTGATGGCGTTGATGATGATCGATTTTCCTGCGCCGGTTTCACCTGACAGAATATTGAGTCCCTCCCTCAGGGACAGGTCCAGGTGTTTGATGATGGCGAAATCGGTGATGACGAGATGGACAAGCATCATGCGTAACCGTTCACGGGTTCAAAGGTTTCCCGCTACAGCGGGATTCAAGGTTGGATTTATACCCCCTGATGCCAATTCTGCGCCGCTTCATGCCAGGAGAACCTCCAGGGACATCATTCCATTCTCGAAAGCCGGCTGCTCATTGGAAGACAATCAACACAGACAGCGCATGTTTCAAGGCCTTTGGGTCTTCAATGCCGTCCTTGTCCCTAATCCCCCTATGTAGCGGGAAACGTTGAACCCAGAACCTGTGAACCCCTGCAAAAAATAATATCACCTTCCCACAAAGCCTGTCAAAGATAAACCCGAAGCATCAAACCGGTATCGGGTTGTGGGCGGCAGCCCGCGTTAGATGTGTCAATTACAGGCCGTCATTCCGGCGGACCCCGAATCCGGTCCGGGGCAGGCACCGGAATCGATGTAAGCGTTCACAGGTTCCGGGTTTCCCGCTTTCAGCGGGATTTAAGGTTATGAAAAAACGTTGGACTCTGGAGTTAATATAAAATTCTAACAATTATATAGAATATACAGTAATTCATTGACAAATGCCCCTGTCTATGCTCTACTTATCAAAGCCATCGGCGACATCCTAAGGGATGGAATTCCCTGATTTCCGGACCTGGGAGGCAACCCCGTTGAAGGAAGGGGGCGCAGCGCCACCAATCAGGCGAGTGAGAAAAGTGGCTCTTTATCTTGTGGGAGAGGCTTTTAGCCTCGATCCTCGCGGCGAGGACGCCGCTCACACAGAGTAGGAAGTTTTCATGTGCTGGGGTGACGAGCCCTTCGTCATGAGCGTTTGGCAAGGATTTCGGATGGTATTGCCATCAACGGGAGAGAATCAATTGAATCATAACGCGTTGAAGAAGGTCAGAGAGAGTCTGCTGATCAGCAAGGCGGAGCTGGCAAGAAAGGCGGGGATTTCGCCCATAACCATAGATCGGGTCGAAAAAGGGATGAATTGTCGAATGGAAACCAAGCGAAAGATCATCCTTGGCCTTGGACTCAAGCTCACTGACAAGGAAAAGGTCTTTCCCGGAAATTGAAGGCGCCGTCATTTCCTCTTACTGTGTCGCAAGCGGCATCACGATGATGACACTGTTTTCGGAACAACCCTATGCCCATTAGAAAGAAAAAACCCCTCGTCGGATTGGACATCGGCTCACATTCCATCAAGCTGGTGGAAATTGTCCATTCGAAGCGCGGGAGGATACTCCAGAATTTCGGGGTGATCCATACCCCCCCCGGGGCGATTCAGGAAGGCTCCATCAAGGATCAGGAAGGCGTAGCGTCCGCGATCAAACGGCTTTACAAAAATTTGAGGGTCAGAAACAGCAACGTGGCCGTGTCGTTGTCCGGCTACTCGGAGATCGCGAAAAAGATCACCCTGGAAATGATGGAAGAATCGAAGATTTAAGACGCCATTCAGTAGGAGGCCTAGAAATATATCCCCTACGACATCAACGAGGTGAATCTGGATTTTACAATCCTCGATTCCGAGGCTGCACCCGAGGCCGAGGGGGATGAAAAGGGCGAAGCAAAAGGTCGGCAACCGATGGATGTGCTGTTAGTGGCCGCCAAAAGGGATGTGATCGACGAATATATGGAGTTGATTCGGGCGGCCGACCTCAACCCCGGGGTGCTGGATGCGGACATCTTTGCCCTTCAGAATGCCGCTGAAATCAGCCTCCCAAACCCGGAGGAGTGTTACGCCATCATCAACTTGGGGGCTGCGGGACTGGAGATCAATGTGGTCAGCGGGGGCATCTCCACCTTTTCAAGGGATTCATCCTATGGCGGGGCCCATGTGACGGAGGCGATCCGGTCGGAATTCAAGGTTGACCTCCAGGAGGCCGAACAGATGAAATTGGGCGGGATGGAGGTCGATAACCGGAAAGAAGAAGGCCTTGCAAAGGTATTCACCCGTGAGGTTTCATTATGGGTGAAAGAGATTAAACGGGCGCTCGATTTTGTGTCCGGCACGCGTGCCGGCGACCCCATTAAAAAGATTATTGTCAGCGGGGGGTCGTGCAGGATTCCCGGTCTTCAGAAATATTTGGAGATGGAGGCCGGAATCCCCGTGGAACCCCTGAACCCCTTCAGAAATCTGGTTGTCGACTATAAACGGTTTGATGCCGACTACCTGGATGACATGGCCCTGCAGGCGGGTGTGGCAGTGGGGCTTTCCCTGAGAAGCATCGACGACAAATGATCCGAATCAATCTTCTGCCCTTCAGGGCGGCCAGAAAGAAAGAGAATATACGAAGGGAGGTCAGCGTCTACTTCCTGACGCTGGTGTTTCTCATCGCGGTGATGGCCTACTTGCAGACCAGTTCGAGCAGCCGCTTGAGCGAATTGAAGGCAGAGGAGGAGGGCGCCCGCAAGGAGTTGGTCATCTATGAAAAAAACAACCGCATGGCCGCAGAGATAAAGGTAAAGACAAAAGAGATAAAGGACAGATTGGCTGTGATTCGGGACCTTGAAGCGAAAAAGGGAGGGCCGCTTAAGGTCCTCTCGGAGATCGCCCTGGCTGTTCCCGAGGACAGGTTGTGGCTTCAATCTCTTGTTGAAAATGGGGGGGCGCTCACCATTAGCGGCACAGCCATGGACAACGACACGGTGGCCCTGTTCATGACGAATCTCGAGAAGGCGGCATCCATCTCATCGGTCGATCTCAAGGGCACGCAATTGCAGGATTTCCCAAAGTACAATGTCAAGGCCTCCGGTTTTGTGATTACGTGCCAAACAGCGCTGCAACAAGCGCCGTCCGAATCGGAACAGAAAAAGACGGACGCTAAAGGGAAGCAGTAGATGGCTCTCAAGGGTATCGATTGGCGGTCAGCCCTAAATTCATTTTTTGAAAAGGCCCAAAAGATCAAGAAGGGCCGCAGGCTCTTGCTCATCTCGGGGCTGGTGTTCCTCTTGGGCGGCAGCTTTGCCTGGTTTGTTTATATGCCCAGGATGCAGGAGATCGACCGCCTGGAGAGGGAGATCGCTGACCTCAACCAAAAGATCCAAACGGGCAAGATATGGGGGAAAAAGCTGGCAGATCTTCGGAATGAGATGGCGCAGGTGGAAACGGAATTCCAGAAGGCCCTCAAAATATTGCCCAATGAAAGAGAGATCCCAAGCCTCTTGGCCGACATCAGTCAGTTAGGGGTCGATTCCAACCTGCAATTCAGGCTTTTCAGTCCGGGGAAAGAAGAGTTGAGGACGTTCTATGTGGAAATCCCTGTTTCCGTGGAGGTGGGGGGTCGGTTCAGGGATGTAATCCTCTTCCTCGACAAGGTCAGCCGCATGGAACGTATCGTCAACATCGTCGATATTTCATTAAAGCCGAATACACCGCTTGCTGTGGACCTGATTACCGCATGCAAGGCCGTCACGTACCGTTTCAAGAGCAAGGAAGACGAAGCGAAAGAGAAGGCGGCGCAAAAGAAGAAATAAACCCATGACTCACACGGAGACACAGAGACACGAAGAAGACCCAAAACGGGTATGAGGACAAACCCAAAAAGACTCTCTCTGTGATCTTTGTGACTCTGTGTGAGAATGTAAGGTGGCTTTGTGTGAGACATGTTGATGGGATTGGGGGATGGGGAAGATCAAGGATGGAAAAGTGTTCAAAGATACTGGCAAGGGGGATCATCTCCGCAATATGCCTGTTATTTTTCGCGAATGGCGCTCTCGCTGACCCTGCCCAAAAGATCCCCGGACCGGCATACAAGGATCTGCGGCCTCAGAAACAGCCGTTTGACCCTGACAGGATTCCAGATCCATTCCTGTCCTATCTTGTCCAGCGGGGCCAGCAGGCCAAGGCAAGGGCTGAAGATGAAAAGCAGAAGCAACTTGACGCAGAAGAGAAGATGAAAAAGGAAAAACAGGCAGCCGCAGAAAAGTTGAAGGAACTCCTCATTGTTAGGACGGAATTGCAAAAGCTGGCGCTCTCTCAATTGACCCTGACGGCCATTGTCCAGGCGGAGGACATGACATGGGCCATGGTCAGAGACCCCAAGGGGAGAGGGTTTGTCTTGAAGAAGGGGACCCCGATTGGAACCAAAGGCGGGGTGGTGCACCGGATTGTTAGGAACGAGAAAAAAGTCATCATCAAAGAGCCCTATTTGGAGAATGAGCTGGTTATCAAATATAAAGACGTCGAGATCAAGTTGCCTGACCAGGTGTATGAGTGAGGATAAAGGGATTGAGGAATTGGGGAATTGGGGAATTGAGGGATTGGCATCTGCGCAATCTGCGCCTGCGCCATTTATCCCGTTAAATCTTCGTAGCCCTTATTTAACTGGGATGAAATGCCTTTTGTGTTCTATTTCATCGGGGTAATCTGCGGATGGGATTGAGGAATGCCGGGATGGTTTTTTGCCGACGTCCGATCTCTGACTTCTGACTTCTGTATGTTATTGAGGGGTTGGTCATGATTCGACTCATGGTGTTGTTGTTTTTTGCGGTCTGCGGACCGGCATGGGCGGCAGCCGATGGCGGACATGCATCGCCTTCCCTCGAAGAAGGGATTGACAGGCTTTCTGCATCTCTCGCCAAGGAGATTGCAACCAGGTACTTCAATGCTGAAAAGAGACCGGTGATCAAGATCGCTGTTTTTGACTTCACAGACCCGGCGGGAAATATCACCGTCGGGTCCCGTTACGTCAGCAACCGGATCAGGCTTGGGTTCGGGAACAGCCCCCAGTTTGAACTCCTCCGGTTTCAGGATCCCCAGGAATCGGGTCTCGCTGTCAATGCCGCAGAGTTTGAAACCCATGAACCCTTGAGGGAACGGATTGTGGGCGATGTGAAGGCGGACGTCTATGTGTTGGGCCGGATCGACACGTCCGATGAGACAAGCGTCGCCTGCCGCGTGGACCTCTGGGGCATTAGGCCCCCTTTTGATGATTTCAGCAAGATCGGAAGCCTGAGGGAGCTGAAAGAAAAAGAGCAGGCCATAGGCGAAGAAGTGCTGTCACCCCTTCCCTGGCGGGCGACCTTTTCTCCTTCCGGGCTTGCTTTTTTTACCCATGTTCTGGTCAAGGCGTCTGCTGGAAAAGAGGGTGTTGAGCGCGGGAAAGTGGGCGAGGTGATTTTCCTGTCCCAGCCCATGTGCGATGATCTCAACCTTTCGTGGCAGGTGAAGGCCGACGGCATGGTCTATGACGTCCGGAAGGAGAGCGAGGCCGGGACTCTGCGCAGCCGCACCGGCCAGATCGTGCAGAGCCGCGTCAAGAGTCTTGAGTCGCTCAAGGAACTCAGTTATATCATCAAAAACGTCGGCCTTGTGATCAAGGAAACCGACGGGCCTGCGTATCCCTTTGAATTTTACATCCTTCCCAGGAAGAGCGACTTCTACTTTATTCCGTACCAGGGGGGAGAGACCGGACTCCGTTTCATGTATCTCTGGGCCAGACGGGAGCTGAGCAGGAATCCATCACCCCATGAAAGCGGCAAGGGATGGAGGCTGTATGTGGCGGAACAGGATTACAGAAATATGATGCCGTTGGGCACGCATATGGCCACGGCCACCTTAGAGCCGATCGCCGAAAGCGAATACGGGTCCAAAAAACCCCGTTCCGAGTATGTCTCCCGGTTTAAATTCGATGTCCTCCCCGGGTTGAACATCTATGTGATCAATTATGTTTTTCGCAGGGACCGGCCCGAGATTTTTGTGCGTCGCCTCGATATCGAGGGGAGCCGTGACGAACCGATGCGGGAGGTGAAGCGGATCACCGAGGTCTACCGGGTGTATGGGGAATAGTAAAAAGAAGTGCCTAAAGTGACTAAAGTGAGCTAAAGTGACTAAAGTTTGAAATGCCTGAAATCTAAAATGAGCTGAAGTGACAAGCAGGGAGCAGGGGGCAAGGGGATGATTGGGATGATTAGGATGATTGGGATGAATGGATGGTA
>JAUPKI010000108.1 GCA_030837545.1 Thermodesulfobacteriota bacterium
CAGCCGGGAGGCCCCAAGAGCGCGTGAAGGGTTGCCACAGCCGGCATGAAACACCGGTCCGGTTTTGAATACGCCGCATTCTCATGCGGTTTACTTATCCATCATCTTCAGGGGCGGGACCTCTGGCCGGGAGCCAGTCTGATCAGGCACAAACGTGTGACCCTGCACCAGGATATTGTAGGAGCGGCTTTTAGCCGCGATATCCTGATGCCTCGCGGCTAAAAGCCGCTCCCACAGGTTTCTCAACAGCGACTGAACGAGTTAACATAATCCAAGTTTCATATGAGATCCATCTAAACCAAATTCAATTTAAGGAGGTATTTGCTATGGCGGTATTGGATGAACCCATAAAAGGCGTACCCATGGCCAAAAACTACATCAATGGAGAATGGGTTGAGTCAAAAGGCGAGATCATCGACGTGGTCAATCCGGCAACCTATAAGACCATCGGAAAGGTCGGCATCTCAACCAAGGAGGAGATTGACAGCGCTGTTCAGGCCGCGCAGGAGGCGTTTCATGATTGGAGAAGGACCCCGCCGGTGACCCGTTGCCGGTACCTCTTCAGATTCCGAGAATTGCTTGAGGAGAACTTTGAAGAGCTCAGCAGGGTCCAGACGCAGGAACACGGTAAATGTATCGATGAATCCAGGGGTGAAACCAGGCGGGGCATCGAAAATGTGGAGGTGTCCTGCGGTATCCCAACCCTCATGATGGGCGACTGCCTGGAGGATATCGCAAGCGGGATCGACGAATACCTTATTCGGCAGCCTTTGGGCGTTTTCGGAGTTATCGGCCCGTTCAATTTCCCCTTTATGATCCCCCTCTGGTCAGCCCCATACGCGGTGGCTACAGGGAATACGGTGGTCATCAAACCATCCAGTGAAGTTCCCTTCAGCCAGACAAAGATCACGGAACTCGCAGAAGAGGCAGGCTTCCCTCCAGGGGTCTGGAATATGGTCCATGGCGGAAGAACCGTTGTCGGCGGCATGCTGGAGCATCCCAACATTCAGGGGATCACATTTGTAGGTTCCACGCCGGTCATGCGTGACGTCATCTATCCGGGCTGCGGCAAGAGCGGCAAACGATGCATTGCCCAGGGCGGGGCCGCCAATATCCTCGTCATCATGCCCGACTGCAATGTGGAGGCAACCATCCCGGGCCTGATGACATCGTTCTTCGGGAACGCCGGCCAACGGTGTCTGGCCGGTCAGACCCTGGTCATTGTAGGCGATGACGACGCCTTTTATAAAGATTTTGTGGAAAAGGTCACGGACAGGGCCAGGAATATCAGGGTCGGTTATGGCCTCGATGAGTCTGTTCAGATGGGTCCTGTACGGGACAAACAGAAAAAAGAACGGATACTGAACTACATTGAAATCGGCATGAAAGAAGGGGCGACCCTGAAACTGGACGGTCGAAAGGCGAAAGAGATCGTCGGCAATTATCCGGACACCTGCTTCTTAGGACCGACCATTATGGAGAAAGTATCGCGGGAGATGAGGATCGTCCGGGAAGAGATCTTTGGCCCCACCATGGGGATTATCAGGGTCAAGACCCTTGATGAGGCGATAGAGATCTGCAACGAATCCCCCTACCACAATGGGCATGCCATATTTACCTCAAACGGCAAGTCTGCCCGTCAATTCCAGTATGATTGCATCAGTGGGAACATCGGCATCAACATCGGTATTGTTGCGCCTATGGCATTCTTCCCGTTCAGCGGGATGGCCGGTTCTTTCTTGGGCATACTGCACACCCAGGGCAAGGAAGCGATCCGTTTCTTTACCGAGAGCAAGGTCTGTATCCACCGGTGGTTATAGGAAAGGGGAAGGAATATGAATTTACGTACCGCGTCTGAGACGTTGAGCTTTATTCGGGAACTCGAGGAAAAGGCGGCCCTATTCTATGAAAAGCTGGCCGAGAGGTTTCCTGAAAAAAGGGAGGAGTTTCTTATCTTTGCCAAAGAAAACAGGAAGACCAATAAACAGATTCAAATGGCCTACCAGTCGGTGATCACGGATGCGATCGAAGGGTGTTACGCCTTTAATTTAGAAGCCGATGACTATGCCTTCGATACGGACTTGCCGGACACTGCAAAGCTCTCCGATGCCGCAGCAAAGGCCCTGGCCATCGAGGGAAAGATCCTGGCGTGTTACGCATTGGGTGCGGAGCAATCCGGTTCGCTGTTGGCCGATGTCCCGAGGAACTTCAAGATAGTCATGAGGAAGCGTAACGACCGCCTGGAAAAGCTGAAGTCGTTTACATCATCGTAAACGAGTAAGGAGGCTACCAATGCTTGCCAAGAGAGAAGACATGATCTTAGATGAGTTGGTTTCGATTGTGGGAAAGGACAATGCCACCGCGGCCAAACATATCCGCTATGCCTATTCCTACGACCTGTCCTTTGTAACCCCCAAACTCCCCGACTACGTGGTCATGGCCACGACCGTGGAGCAGGTTCAGAATATCCTGAAACTGGCCAACAGGGATAAGATTCCCGTGGTTCCCTATACTGCCGGTTCCAATATCGGGGGTCTCTGCATCCCCGAACAGGGCGGAATCCTGCTGGATCTGAAGCGGATGAACAAGATCATTCGGATCGATGCGGAGTCCCATTATGCCATTATCGAACCGGGCGTATCCCATGCGCAACTGGCCATGGAGCTGTACAAGCACAACCTGAGATGGAGCTGGCCGGTGGGACCTCCGTCGGCCTCCGTTTCATCCAATGCGTTGTGCCATGGCATCGGGGGCCTGAGCGGCAGGTACGGGCTCAACAGCGAGGAGATCACCAGCATGGAGGTCGTCCTTCCCACCGGAGAGCTGGTCCGTGTCGGATCGTGCGCCATACGGGAGGATTCGTGGCACAGCGTGCTTCCCATGCCGCAGTTGGATGGTCTTTTCAAGGGATGGTTGGGGACCAGCGGCGTCGTGACAAAAATGGGCGTCAGGGTCCATCCGATCCCCCCGATTCTCAAGGTGTTTACCGTGTCTACCCACAATCTTGAGGACATGACATCTTACATGGTGAATTTAGGGAACTACGAAATCTGCGATGATCTCACCGGGGTATCCTGGTGGCTCTCGCAGGTGCCCATTCCCTATCCCTACCGGCCCAAACCGGATGGCGCCCCCGAATGGTACTGCTTTGGCGCGACCTATTCCTGGACCAAAAAAGAGAAGGAGGCCAGAGAGGAAATCTGGCAGAACGTTCTGGATGAGGAAAAGAAGAAGGGGACATCCATTCAATATGCCGACTATCCGGAAGAGGCATTGAAGGCCAGGACCCAGCTTCCCAGCCGGATTGTGGGATCGACCAAAAATTACACCAAAATGGCGGGAGGCGGCATATCGTGGCCCGGGACCTTTACGCCAGCCAACAAATGGGCGCCGGTGTATAACAAATGGAAGGAGATCTTGATCGATCATAAGCTTTCGCCTGCCACGCGTGTTACCAATTACCGCGGGGTGCATTACGGCATGCTCCGTGCCATGATTCCATTTAACAAGCAGAGCGCTGAGGAAACCGAAAATGCAAGACATGCCATTGTGGAATGTCTCAAAGTGGACCTGGACGCCGGGGGTATCCCGTACAAGCCTCCCGTGGATTTTGCCGCTGAGATCAACAAACGGGCCCATCCCGGCTACCTATCGCTCTTGAAACAGGTGAAACAATTGCTGGATCCAAATGATATCATGAACACCGGAAAATTGGGTTTTTGATTGTTCAACCGCCACGTGGCATTGGGAGGATATTATGGAATGGAACATAACCACTCTCGAAGAGTTGGAAGATATTTTGTGGAGGTGCACCGCCTGCGGCAACTGCAAGGCTGCCTACAACTACGGGCCTCCACCTGAGTTCGGCGAGATCTGCCCTGCAGGGGCCGAGTTTGGATTTGAAGGCTTCATGGCATCGAAAGGGAAAATCGCGTTTGCAAGGGGCATCCTTGACGGACAACTGGAATGGACCGACGAGCTTCTGGATGCCATTTATAAATGCACGGTCTGTGCAGGGTGCCAGAACCAGTGCGAGCTGGATCATAAACCGTTCATCCCTGAAATCATTGAGGCCATGAGACGCAAGTCGGTCAAAGACGGGGTCGGTCCCATGCCCACCCAGAAAAAGATCGCCCAGTCCATGCGGAGCTATAATAACCCATACCAAGGGCCTCGAAGGGTGCGCATGGACTGGACCCGGCCCTTCAAAAAGGCCAAGAAACCGATCAAGGACATCAATAAGGAACCGGCCGACATCCTGTATTATGTGGGCTGCACCGGGGCCTTCAACCTTCCGGCCAGGGGCGTGCCGGTAGCCACCGCCTCCCTGTTTCAAAAATTGGGGCTGGATTTTGGCATCTTAGGCGAAGATGAAATTTGTTGTGGATCGACAGCCATGAGAATCGGCGATGCCGATGAGTTTAAGAGGGTGGCGGAATCCAACCTGGAAACCTTCAAAAGACTTCACGAAGAGCGAGGGGTCAACACCATTGTCACCTCCTGCGCGGGCTGTTACCGGGCCATCAAGAAGGATTATGTTCTGTCTTCCGAGTATGATAAAATAATGGGTGGAATCACTGTCATCCACACGGTTGAACTCCTCAACAATCTATTTAAGGAGGGAAAGCTGAAATTCACCGGCGAACTGCCCTGGAAGGTAACCTATCACGATCCCTGCCACACCGGACGGCACCTGACCAAATTCGTGATAGATAAAGACGGCTCCCAGCTCTGGAAGGGGGCCTACGTGGGTCTCAATGAGGAGGATTGCCTGTACGACGTACCCAGAGAAATCCTTCAGGCGATTCCCGGTATCGAGTTCACGGAGATGGAACGAATCCGGGACAACTCCTACTGCTGCGGCGGCGGGGGCGGCGTGATGACCGGATACGGGGACTGGGCCGCCAAGAACGCCTCCAAACGCATTGAAGAAGGGATGAAAACCGGTGCAGAACACATGGTCTCCATCTGCCCCTTCTGCCATTATAACTTGAATGAAGGTTCCAGAAGGATCGGAAGTGAGATGAAGCTCTATGACCTGGTGGAACTGCTGGACCAGGTTATCGCTGAGCCCAAATAGATTCAGGAAAGACCCATGGGAAAGGAGGTGATTCAAGGGACATACGGAGTAGGCAGGTTGTTGGCATGAACCACACTTTTGCTTAAAGAGGAGGCAGACATGAAAAAGGCGATCCGAACAGCGTTGTTGTTGGTACTGGCTGGCGCGTTTTTGCTGGCCCCAAACTTTGCAGTTGCTGCAGATCCCATCAAGATTGGCGTACTTGTTCCGCTCACCGGGATCGTTGCCCAGAGCGGGGTGGAAATGAAGGATGGCATTGAGATGGCCGTCAAGGAAAAGGGGACGATCCTTGGCCGGCCCATTGAGCTGGTGGTGGAAGACACCCAGATCAAACCCGATGTGGCTGTGAGCAAGGCGGAAAAGCTTGTCTTCAAAGACGGATGTGTCGCACTGATCGGGGGCTTTTCGAGCGGTGTCGGCCTCGCTCTGGCAAAAAACATTGACAGACTGAAGGTGCCCTTCCTGACCACCCACGTCATGACAACGGAATTCTATGGCATGCACAAGTGGGTTTTCCGGTCCGGGCAGTTGGCCAATGACCAGACTGCGGTAGGAAATGTCAAGGGGATTCTCTCCAGGCCTGACCTTAAGGATCGGACCTACTATGTCATCGTCCATGACTATGCGTGGGGCCACGACGGAGGGAAACGCTTCATCGAACTGGCCAAAAAGAACGGCATCAAAATCTACAATGAGGATTTTGACAAGGCGCCCACCAGCACCAAGGACTGGTCCTCCTATATCAGCAAGATCAAGGCCTCGGGCGCGGACGGCGTCTATATTGTCTTTATCACCAACGTCATTCCTGTGTTCACCAAACAGGCCGCGGATTTCGGGCTCCTGAAAACCTGCAAGATCATCACTGCTGCTGCCCCCGGTCCTATGGAGCTGGAGGAAGGCGGAGAGGCGTGCTATGGCATTTTTGGCGCCTCGGACTGGTCCTGGGACGTGAATACCCCGGTCTCGGACGCCTGGGAAAAGAAGTTCTGGGAGACCTACAAGATCATTCCCTCCGATGCGGCCGTTCATAGCTATGTGGGGGCCATGAACCTCTTTAACGGCATCGAGAAGGCCAAGAGCACAGACCCGGACAAAATCGCAGACGCCCTCAGGGGTATGAGCTTTGACGGCCCTTACGGGACGGTGCGCATTTCGGCCTTTGACAACTGCGCGAGAAACGATGCGGTCCTCACGGAAACCATGGCGGCTCCGCCCAATCCCTATGGGGCCAAGGTGGTCATGAAGGTGCTCAAGACCTTCAAGGCCGAGGAACTCGGTCCACCCGAGAAATAGGGCACACAAGCCTTTTTTACCCTGGTTGACAATAACCTCCTTCGCAGTGCGGGCGCGGCCTGGGGTCGGTCGGGCCACAGCCTGCAGGGCGAAGGTTTGAGG
>JAUPKI010000014.1 GCA_030837545.1 Thermodesulfobacteriota bacterium
AGCCTCATCCAGAAGGCCGTGAAACATGCGGCCCTTCGGGTCGGCGTCGCTAAGAAAGTGAGTTGCCATACCTTGCGCCACTCCGGAGTTTATCCCGCAACGGCTGGACCACGCATCTGTCTGATGCAGGCTACAACATCCGCACGGTGCAGGAACGGCAGGGACATGCGGGTGTTTCCACCACCATGGTCTGCACCCACGTATTGAACAGACCCGGGCTTTGGGTCAAGAGCCCGGCAGATATTTGAAAGCTATCGAATCCTGTCCTTCCCCAATAATCCTCTCTACTTCTCTCCGAACCAAATGTCAACAGGCAGATGAAACCGGCCTAAATGGGCCCGCGCCTTCTTGTTATCGTTGGCGAAGGATATTGGTGACAGCCGGCGACTCCGTGTCGATATGAATGGTGGCCGACAGTGGATTCTGTGACAACGGTTTTCTCTCCCAATGGGAAAATAGCTCCCGTCAGGAGATGGGTAGGGAACGTCTGAGACGATACTCCATCATATAATATCTCCATCCCACAGCTTCCCGCAGAAATGCTGCCATGGCAACACGGTGATAAACAGGTTGATTTTTTCCGGGAATTTGTCTCTTAAGACAAGGAGACGTTCTCATCCCTTTACAGGGGGGGGCTGAACCTCGCCTGCCACCACATAGAGGGGCATCTCCCCGCTGACCCCCTTGAGACGGGCCGAGAACCGCCTCTCTATCCGGATTCTCTGCCCCACATGCCTGTAAACCGCCTCCGAGACGACCAGCTCCCCCGGGCCTGCCTCTGACTGAATGCGCTGGGTGAGGTTCACGGGCGATCCCACGATGCCGTACTTGGCCCTGGTTTCAGATCCGATGTTTCCCACCACCACCTCGCCTGCGTGAATCCCGATGCCTATGTCCAGTTCGGGGAAGCCCTCTTCCCTGGCGGCCTGATTGAAAGACCCCATCCCCTCCCTCATTTCGAGACCGCACTGGAGGGCCTGGTCCAGTGCCGGCTGAAGTGGTCCTTCAAAGGGATCAAAGAAGGCCAGAATGGCGTCCCCGAAGAAGTCCACGATAATGCCCCGGTGCTTCTGGACCACCGAGATGATATGGGCAAGGTATCGGTTCAGGAAAAGAATGATCTTCTCGGGGCTCAAGGTCTCGCTCAAGGGGGTAAAGTCCCGGATGTCGGCCATCAGTATGGCCACTTCCCGTTTCTTCCCGCCCAGCCTGGAGGCCTCGGGCCGTTTAAGCAGGTCCCTGGCGATCTCCGGGTCCACATATCGGCCGAAGGTGTTGGCGATGAAATCCCGTTCCTTCAAACCCTCGACCATGGCGTTGAAGCTCTGCGTGAGCTGGCCGATCTCATCGGTGCGGTCCACCTTGACGGGGGCGCCGTACTCCCCCCGGGCCACATTCTGGGCTGAATGGGAGACGGCGATCAGGGAGCGGACCATCTTGCCGGTATCCATCCCGACCAGGACGATGACCAACAAGATGCACACAGCCCCGCCCAGGGCATAGTAGGCCCGATACTGAAGAATGGGGGCCAGGATCTTTTCCCCCGGAGCAAAGAGCACAATCGTCCAGGGCGCCATCGCGATTCTGCAGAATCCCGCCACTTCCTTCGGGGGATGACCCGTGCCCAGGATGGTTCCAAAGGGTTTGATCTTCATTTCCTCCAGGACCGCAAGCTCAAGGGCATTGCCGTCTTCGCCCAGCCGTGAGCGGCCTGCCATGAAGGAGGCGGTATGGGCCAGGTAATTGCCCTGATGGTCCACAAGGCAGGCCATATCGCCCTGCCACCACCCCAGGGACAAAATGTCCTGCATCAGATAGTCGAACCGGATGGATATCTCGATGCGTCCCACCGGATTCCCGGCCTCGTCCAGAAGTTCGGAGATGAGGGAGACGGTCTCCTTGTCTTTGTGGGCGTCGTACCGGGGAGCTGTAACCTGAGCGACCCCTCCCCTGGAAAAGCGCATGGCGTGGCCCCCGGCCATAAGCCCCCGGACCCGGTCGCCGGACATCATCCGACCTCCGGTTTGGGGTGCGTTTCCCCGCGTCTCACCCCCGGCCCACGTGATAGTAACCTCCTCGACCCCCTCCAGTTCTTCAATCCGCTTGAGAATCCACTCCTGGATGAGAAGGACACCCCGTTCTCCCGATGTGGTGTGAAAGATCTCAAGCCATCCCATGGGCCGGTTCAGCCGCATGGTGATGTGGTGGCCGGCCCTCTGGAGCTTGGCGATGGCCCCTTCTTGCCATTCGGCCAACATGACATTCTTGGCGTAAACAAAGCCCAGAAACCCCGCCGAGACCAAAAAATGGGCCACGGGCTACAGGGTCAGAAGGGTGAGACGATGCCTGAGACTTCTAATGTGCATGATCCGTTGCATGCCTCCCCCTTCACCTTTTCCAGGAAGTTCACGATAAAATGGTTCCTATCGACATCATCTCCGAATATCTCCCCCCTTTCAATTCCCCTAATCATGATATGGTGCAGGGCTCCCACAGCATCTATTCGAGATCTCCTTGTCATAATTCACCTCTACACATTCAACTTTGCACCTGTCAAGTTAACAACGCCCCCGTGATTCATTCAATCGTCAATCCTGAATCAACAACCATCAATCCAATGCTTTTCTTACCGTCTCTGCTAAATCCCGCATGACCATCGGCTTCATCAGAAAGGCCTTGATCCCCATCTCTTTTGCCTTCTCGAGCGACATCCGTTCGCTGTGGCCGGTGCAGATGATAATCGGGATATCAGGACGGATGGTCATCATTTCCTGGGCCAGTATGTCGCCCGGCATGTGGGGCATGGTGGTGTCGGTAATCACCAGATCGAACTGCTTCGGGTCCTTTCTGAACAGGGCCAGGGCTTCGATGCTGCTTGTCATGGAGGTCACCTCGTATCCTAAGCGCTGCAGCATCTCCTTTCCCATCCTGGCCAGGGCCGCTTCGTCGTCAATAAACAGTATCCGTTCATCGCCTGTGGGCGCCGGGGTCTCTTCTTCGGGCCATGGTCTCTGTTCCTCCGCCTGGGACAGAGGAAGATAGACATGAAACTTAGAACCTTTCCCCGGTTCGCTCTCGACCGTCATGACGCCCCCATGTTGTGAGACAATCCCATGGACCACGGAAAGCCCCAGGCCCGTGCCCATCCCCTTCTCCTTGGTGCTAAAATAGGGTTCAAAGATCTTTGCGATGATTTCAGGGGTCATTCCGCACCCGGTGTCGCTCACCGTCAGCCTGAGATACCCTCCCGGACCGAGATCCAGTTCTACGTTCCGCGTTCCGAACTCCGCATTCCGAAGGTTCACCTCCAGGATGCCCCCGCTCTTTTCCATGGCATAGGCTGCGTTGGTGCACAGATTCATGAGCACCTGGTGCATCTGCGTGGGATCTGCATCGATGATTCCAATATCCTTGTCGTACGTCTCTCGAATCTCGATGGTGGAAGGGAGGGTGGAACGTAATAGACTAAGGGCCTCCTTGACGATATATTTCAACTGCATCGACTGCCTTTCCTGGTCCTGACTCCGGCCCACGGCAAGGATCTGTCGGATGAGAAGCTTGGCCCGATTCGCCGATTGAACCACCTCTTTCAGGTCCGCATAAGGCTTACTCTCCCTGCCCAGCTTCATCTGGGCCAGTTGCGCATACCCCATAACGGCCGACAGGATATTGTTGAAATCATGGGCGATGCCTCCCGCCAGGGTGCTGATGGCCTCCATCCTCTGGGCGCGCCGGACCTGGGCTTCAAGCCTCTTCTGTTCCTCCTGGGCCTGAACGCGCTCGGTGATGTCGCGGATGATCATGCTGGTTTTTTGCTGACGGCTCGAATCGACGAAGACCGCCGATGTGATTTCCACGGGAAATTTGTCACCGTTGGCACGAAGCATCGTGATTTCGGCCATCTCTGAGCCCTTGCGCATCCGTTCGCTCAAGGGTGCCTGTAGATGCGGTCCCGTCATATCCACCAAACCGTTGCGCCCGAGGCTTCGGATTTCCTCCAGGGACCTGCCGAACATCTCGCAGGCAGCCGGATTGGCGTCGAGGATGGAGCCGTCCGGGTTGGTCAACAGGATCGCGTCCTTTGAATGCTCGAACAAAGAGCGATATCTCTCCTCGCTTTCCCGGAGTTCCCTTTCCGACCGCTTCCGCTCGGTTTGGTCCTCCGCATGGACGATAATCATATCCGGAGGAATAAAAGCATAATGCACGGAAAGAAATCTTCCCGGTGCGAAGTGTTGAGAAACAATTTCCCTTCTCACGACGGAGTGTTCTCTACAGCAAAGATTCATGTCCATAAGGACCTGCGGATCGTTTCTATACAGCTTTAAGGCGCTGGTCCCGAGTCGGTCGACGACCTTGCCGTTGGTCAGTTGAAGTGCGGCGCGGTTAAAATCGACAAGAGTGAAGTCGTCTTCCCTTTTCCTCCAGGTAAAGGTCGGGATGGGACTTTCTTGATAAAGATTTCTGAAGCGTTTCTCGCTCTCTCGCAGGGCCTCCTCCGCCTGCTTGCGTTGGCTTCTTGATTTTGCCTCTTCCATTTCCCGTTCGACGGCGGCAGAGAGACGGAACAGCTTGCCTTTCATGAAGAAATCACGTGCGCCCGATCGCATGCACTCCACAGCCGTCTCCTCGCCGATCGCGCCCGACACGATGATCAGGGGAATGTCGATGCCGGTTTCCTTCAACAGGGCAATGGCGGCAAGGCCATTGAAATGCGGCAGATGGTAATCGCAGAGGACAACATCCCAGGTCGTCTCCCGGAGGGCCTTCCGCATGGCCCCGGCATCTTCCACACGTTCATATGTCGGCTCGCAGCCTCCCTTCTTGAGCGCATGGATCATCAAGAGAACGTCGTCTTCCGAATCTTCAACCATGAGAACACGAAGCGGCTTGCCCATCTTCTTTATCCTCACTTTCCCACGGGAGCAGTCTCATTCCAGATCAGCCAGTAAAGCCCGACAGCCTTGATGGCTTCGGTAAACTGTGCGAAATCGACGGGCTTCCGGATGTAACTGTTGGCGCCCAGTTTGTACCCGTTGATTTTGTCCTTTTCCTCTTCCGATGACGTCAGAATGACCACCGGAAGCAGACGGGTGAGTTCATTCTGCCGAATGCGTTTCAAGACCTCCAAGCCGTCAATCTTTGGCAGCTTCAGATCCAGCAGGACAACGATGGGCAGTTCCTTTAGACTCCTCCCGGCATGCGCCCCCGTGCCAAAAAGGTAATCCAGGGCCTCCACACCGTCTTTCGCAACAATCATCCTGTTAAGGATTTTGTTCTTCTTTAAGGCCCGAATCGTCAATTCCACATCATCGGGATTGTCCTCCACCAGCAGAATAATTTTCTCTCCCATGATCAATCCCTCCTTACTCCCCTCTGTAAATGGGCGCCGCTATTTTATTCAGGGCAACGTAAAATAGAATGTTGCCCCTTTTCCGATTTCCCCTTCCGCCCGTACCTGCCCCCTATGACGATGGATGATCCGCTGCACTGTCGCCAGGCCGACCCCGGTCCCGGGAAACTCATCGGATGTATGGAGGCGCTGAAAGGCGCCGAACAGCTTGCCCACATAGGCCATGTCAAACCCGACGCCGTTGTCCCGAATAAAACAGGCCGTCTCTCCATCCCTGACGGCCGTGCCGAACTCGATTCGGGGATGCGCTTTCTTGCCCGAGAACTTAAAAGCATTGTCCACCAGGTTTTCCATGGCAATCTTCAGCAAGTAGGGATCACCCTGAACCGTGATTCCCCCCTGGACGGTCAGATCAACGGCTCTGTCGGGATTGCCCTTCTGATGCGCCTCCGCAATATCCCGGATCATGCCGCTCAAGTCAACGGATTCATGTTTCATTTCGGCCCGGGTTATCCTTGAGAGTTTCAGCATGTCGTCGATCAGCAAGCCCATCCGCTGCGTCGCCTTGCGCACCCGCTCCAGGTAGGTCTTTCCGGTATCATCCAGGGGCTTATTCTGATAATCCTCGAGCAGCGCCTGGCTGAACCCGTCAATGCTTCGGAGCGGCGCGCGCAGATCGTGGGAAACGGAATAGCTGAAGGACTCCAGTTCCCTGTTGGCGGCGCTCAACTGCGCGGTACGTTCGATCACACGCTGTTCCAGTTCGGTATTGAGTTCCATGATCTCTTTTTCCGCCTTCTTGCGATCAGAGATGTCAATGCAGGCGCCCACCCACTCCCGAACATTTCCGTTCTCGTCAAACAATGGAATACCGCGGGCCAGATATTCCCTATACACGCCATCGTATCGGCGCAGACGGTATTCGGTTTCATACAGGCCTTTTTCTGCAATGGCTTTTCTCCATATCTTTTCGGTAGGGTCGCGGTCGTCCGGATGAATATCCTCTATCCACCCAAAACCCTTGAACTCTTCATAGCCGCGGCCGGTATATTTGCTCCAGGAAGGATTGTCTTCCACCATCTCTCCTTGATCGTTTGTCGTCCATGCCAACTGCATGGTTATGTCAACATAGGACTGGTAGCGCTCCTCGGCTGCGCGTATTTTTTTCTCTGCTTGCAACTGCTCCTGGATCTGTTGAGTCGTCAACTGCTTTCTTGAATAGGCGAGGAATAAAACGATGGACAGGAACAGCAGAAAGGCAATCGTCGTCACCTGGATGTAGTATGCAGACCCTGACAGGAGGATGCTGCGCTTGTCCCGTCCCACGAGGACGGTCCAGCCGATATTGCCTACCTGGGCAAATGAGATGTACCTTATGCCCCCGCCGAGATCGGGGTCGTCCACAGCGAAGGTATTATTCTTTGCGGCCATCGCCTTGTTCATGTCGGATTGGAATGGATAAGGCCTTATCCCCTTTTCATAATCATAACGGCTGCTGTAGACGATCTGGCCTTTCCGGTCGGTTATCGAGGTGCTTCCGCCGGGATCGACTGGCACCTGCTTGAAGAGCTTGCTCAAATCAACCGTCCGCTGGGTGTTCACCAGGATGCCGATCACCTCCCTCTTTTCATGAATGAATGGGACGCTGATTTGGATCGCGAGATCCTTTTCTCTAACAATTCTCAGCATGACATCCGATATGTTGGGTTTCCATTCCTTACTGACGTCCTTGTACCACTCCCGATAGGCAAAGTTCTTCCCCATGACCTCCGGACGCTCGGGATAAGCGGTCCAGAGTGTGCCCTGCCTGTCGGTAATGATCAGGATGTCAATATCGGGGTCGCTGTCTATCAGGCTGATCAGATGCACCTTTGCTTTTTCGACGTCTTTATCCCTGACGGCCTGGAGCATGAGCGGCCGATGAGTGTAAGACTGCATTACAGCGATGATCCGTTTGAGACGTTGATCCAGGATCAGGGAAAGGAGATTTGCGGCTTCCCTGTCCTCTTTTAGGATATGCTCAGTGTGGATCGTATGATGTCGATAGCATATGAAGAAAGTGACGGTAGAGAGGATGACAAAGACCAGGACGATCACCAGGGAGAAATACCGGCGTTCCATGAGCCAGGGATTAGAATGAGCATCCTTGTCAGCCATTATATTTTCCTCACTCCTTGTTATCCGTCATGGATAACCGCCGACCCAAGCAGGTCAGCCGTCGCCAAGACAACCCGTCCGGTTAAGGGGTGGTCGGGCAGAAGGAACATCTCTCCAGTTTTGTTCAGCAATTCTCATTATGAAGTGGACTTGGAGTCAAAATGCTGTGTGAGCGGCATCTTGCCATCCCGCGGCGGGACTGGAAAGCCGCTCCCACAAGGTTATCTTTCCAAAATGAGAATTGCTGAATTTTGGTGCATTATATCGCTTTTCTGAATTGTCCGCAATCGGAAGTAACATCAACTTAGGGGCTTCGCCCCAATTGGAATAATGGAATGTTGGAACACTGCTATGTGGGATCCAACGCCGCAACACCGACTACCCTGATTGAATCCCTGACCGATTCCATAAGGGCCGGCCAACCACGGTTGCCCTTTATGAAGATGGTGCATCTGCTCCTTCAGGGACCGATCCCGTATCTGGAAGAGGGATTGCAGGACCGGGTCATGGCCTATTCCATTTTTTCCGGCGGCGAGGTGCGAAAGGCCGCCAACCAGGGCCGCGCCTACTACCTGCCCTGTACGCTGGCCAATCTGGACAGCCTGATCGGGCCCGGTGAAAAATACCAGACCCATATGGTCTTCATGAAGGTGACCCCGAACACCCAAACCGGAGAACTCAGCCTGGGACTTTCCGTGGAGGCGCTCCACACAGCCATCGATCACGCCAGAATCGTCGTGGCCGAGCTGGATCCGACGATGCCGTTTACCCAGGGCCAGAGTGTGATTGACGCCAGTTCCATAGACTACCTGGTGGAAGATGATGTCAAGCCGGTTTATACCTTCGACCCGCCCGACTTCGACAATCTGCCCAATGCAGAGAGGAGAATCGGTGAACTCATTGTCGAACATTTCATTCACGACGGCGTGACCCTCCAGGCCGGGATCGGCAAGATCCCTGATTCGGTGATCGGCATCATTCGGGACGGTGGCTTCAGGGACCTGGGGGTCCAGACCGAGCTTTACGGCGATGGGCTCATGCTCCTGCAAAAACTGGGGATTGCCACGAATCGGAAGAAAAAGGCCAATCGGGGGTACAGCACCACATCGCTGATTATGGGATCAAGAGAACTGTATGACTTCTGCCACATGCGCACCGGCGTACAGATGCGTCCGTGCTCTTACACAAACGGGGCCGAAATTATCCGCAAAAACACTCCATTTATCTCTATCAATACGGCCATCGGCACCGACCTGTTCGGCAACGTCTGGGCCGATTTCATCGATCCTCGAAAATATTACAGCGGCGTGGGGGGCCAACCCGATTTTATCCGGGCCATCAACCGCCGGAGATACGGCACGCCCATTATTGCGGTCAAGAGCATCACGGACAAGGGCGATTCAAAGATCGTGGCCCGCCACCCGCCGGGAATCACCCTGACAGCGTCTTCCTATGACGGCGTGGTCATTGTTACCGAGTACGGGATTGCAGACCTCCGTGGCTTGACCACTGGAAACAAGGCCGTCGCCATCGCCAGCATTGCCCATCCGCGATATAGAGACGCCTTGATGAAACAGGTGGTTGAAGATCCGTTTTTCACCAAGCCTCATGGTTTCAGACTGGACCAAACCCCCTACGGGGTAACGCCTTATACGGGAGGTGTCCCCGAGCCTGGAATCGGGGTCGAATCCTGATCGTTAACGATTCGGCCTCATCGATGGCCTTCTTGGGACAATGCCCATCCAACTCCCCCTCGGCCAATCTCCGAAGCTCAGCGAAGAACCGGCCTCTTTCTCAAGATACATGCTGCGGTGCTACGCTCCCGGTGCGTCTATCCCGGATTGTCTCCGCATGAGTTCGCTGTGTCATCTTAGCAAAGGGAAGGCAGCGCAATGTTGCATGGGCGTGCCCAACATCTCCCATCCCCTATATCAGCCTATCCGTGCCTTGTTCGGATCCCATTCAAACAGTAGCCCCATAAGATGTCGCATTTCTCCTTTGTCAATAACGAAGGCAGAACGATATTGCAGACCTCGTTCGTTTTCCCGTTCCAGACCAGCTCCACCTCCCGCTTGTCCTCAAACAACAGAAACCGATACTTCTCCGGCAGCGGCTTATCCGCCTCAATAAACCGGATAATCTCCTGCTATTCCTGCTCCGTCAATCGCGGCATGAATGTCCTCTTTCATTTATCTGTCACCTTACCGTCCCGCATGGGGTCAAGATTTTTGGAGATGTAACGGAAAGCTAAGGGGCGCGGCTTTTGTCGCGTCCTCCTTGAGCGACTTGTTGGCCCTTTCCTTTTCCTTCAATTCGTAAGCTTTGAGCTTTCGATTGAACTCATAAAGATCGCTGATCTTCTTGAGTACCCTATCGATCTTTGTCATCTTCGAGCTTCTCAAAATCGGCCTGATCCTGCTTCGAGTCCCTCGACCTCTTAAGCCAGAACAGATCATTTTTATTCGCAAGCATAACCCTTCCTTCTTCCGACTCCGCTACCACTGTATCCTGGATTATCCTTCTGACCTCTTCATCTTTGGCAACAAGAATATCGATCATCATTTCATCTTCCGGGGTGACCTTCAAGAACCTGTGAAGCTCGATGGCTACGTTCCTGAATGTCCAGGGTGATGTAGATTCGAAATATTCATCGTTCTCGAGAATGCCTTTGGTTTTCTCGAAATCCTCGGAATCAACAAGAAGGTCGATATCCCGGGTAAAGCGTGGCTCTGTATAGAACGCCATCGCAACTCCACCCACAAGAGCATACCTCACCTTGTGCTTCTCCAACTCCATTACCAACCGTTTGAATTCTTCGAACACATTCATTCTGTTTTCCTTAAAGCCAACGGAAAGCTGTGCGCCTTTAAAGGCCAAGGCCGAGTTGGGTGGTGATGGCTTTGCCAATACCATCCATTTCAGCCTTGGAAATGGAGCCCGCTGAATTGATAAGTCGTTTCTTATTTACTGTAGTAATCTGATCGGCCATTGCCTTAGACTTCTGACCACGAAACGTCACATATGCTTCGCTCGGATAGAGTTTATCAGTATGGCTCGTTATAGGCACGACCTGGACCCGGTTCAGATAATGATTTGCAGCGTCATTGCTTACGATGATGGCTGGTCTTTGTTTGCGGATTTCGCCTCCGGTGGAAGCTTCGAAATGAATCCACCACACTTCACCTCTCTTCATCGTTGATGTCTCCAATTGTGCCTTCGGCCCATTCAAGGGCTTCAGCTTCCCTGATTTGATCAGATGCCATCTCCTTATATGCAGAATACATGTCGCTTTTGAGAACATGTGGACGAACTAAGTCTTCAATAAATCTACTGATTCTTCGTGGACCAATGACTGTTCGCAAGCCCTCATAAACCTCTTCGTTTATGGTCACTGTGAGTTTCTTTTGCATCATAATCACCTCCTTAAACATTGCACGTATAGTAACACGTGCAATATTCAGTGTCAAGGCGCCAAAGTAGGTCATGACCAGGGCACAGGATCAGCTTCGCGGGCGAGAATTCTTTTGAAAGCGGCATGTTGCCATCCGGCAATAAGGGGCGGGATCGAGGCTGCATCCCGCAGGCCGAGACTCTCACAGGAAAAGGAAACCCCCTCATTCGCGGTTGGGGATTATTCTCATGCCACATCATGATTAATAAACTATCCTATTGAGTTTCTTCTATATTTTGGCTTAACAAAATCCAAAAACAGCTACTTCTTCCAGACGTTTTTTTTGTAACACCGGGACTTCGGCGCCGTCGACCGGATAACCGGTCACCAGGATCATAAAAGGCTTTTCGTTTGAAGGTCGGGACAGCACCCTATTCAAAAAGGCCATGTTGGCGGGGGTATAAGTTAATGAGGCCAGCCCGGCATGGTGGAGGGCGGTAATCAGCATGCCGGTGGCGATCCCCACCGACTCCTGTACATAGTAGTGTTTCTGCTTTTTGCCGTCCGCATCATAGCCGTGACGTTGAGAGAATATGACAATGAGATAGGGCGCTGAGACCAGAAACGGTTTGTGATAGATGGTCCCCAGGGGGGCGAGCGCATCGACCCACTGCCGTGTGGCTTGGGCCGTATAAAATTCACGCTCCACGGTCTCGGCGGCTTCGCGAATCTCTTTTTTCACTTCGGGGTCCGACACCACCACAAAGGTCCAGGGCTGGATGTTGGCGCCGCTGGGCGACGCGGCTGCCGTTCGGATACAGTCTCTGATAATCTCCACGGGGACGGGTCGATCCGAAAAATGGCGCACGCTTCTTCGTCGTTTCATCTCCAGGTAAAAATCGGCAGCCCGCTGCTTCATCTCCTCAACTGGATAT
Source organism: Thermodesulfobacteriota bacterium (assembly GCA_030837545.1). Taxonomy (GTDB): domain Bacteria; phylum Desulfobacterota; class DSM-4660; order Desulfatiglandales; family Desulfatiglandaceae; genus AUK324. Next base: position 11,837 of record JAUPKI010000014.1, read on the forward strand.
TCCCTGTACCCGCGATAAGGTTCAAATGCCTTTTCAGTCATGCCCATGCTCCTGTCTGTCTCGTGTCCATATTACAACGGCGTCCGCGATAAGATTCTCCCTTTTTGAGCGGATGCCTATCATTATCAACCGGCGGCGATGACAATAAAAGCAAAGGGTCTTCTTTGAAGAACGTGCCTCTCAGATATCTTTCAGGAGTCGGTTGGCAGGAGATTGATGAATCGCCTCGCGGAACGTCTCCAAGGCCGCTGAGAGCGACGCTGACGCCGCCGTTTCCGCCACCCGAATGGAACGTAGCCCCCTCTGATCCAGGGCATCCAGGACACGGGCCACCGTCATATCGTGAATGGTGAAGGCTGGCTGGTAGGCCGGATCATTTTTGTCGGTCGCCTTGATTTCAGACGCAATTCCGCTGTGAACCAGATCAAAGAGGATCTGCCGCAACAGGCGAATGGGGATCTCGAGGATCTGGGAGATCTCCTGGGCTGTCAACGGCTTCTCTCCGCTGGCAAAACGATGCGTCAACAAATGGGCCACCATGAGAGAGAGAAGCCTTTTGAAGGATAGACTGATCTTTTGAGAATCCGGTTCAAACTCGTAGGTGTCAACATTTTGATGGGCAAAAGAAACCTCCGCGCCGATAAGGACAATCATCCAACTGAGTTGGAGCCATGCGAGAAAGAGAGGGAGCGCCGCAAAGCTCCCATAGATGGCGTTGTATTTGGAGACCCCTACCTGAAAATGGATGTATCCCCACTGGACGGCTTGATAAACCGTCCCGGCAATGATGCCCGCAATGAGACCCGACCTGAATCGGACCTTGGTGTTCGGCACCAGGATATAGATAAAGGTGAAAAGTCCCCAGATCACACAATAAGGGAGCAGCTTCAGCAAAAAAAATATCAGATTGCTGACATACCCTAATAAAGCAAACTTGGCGGTAATCGTCGCCACCTGGGTACTGATGAAAATCGTGATGCTGCCCGACATGGTCAGCAGGATGGGACAGATCACAAGGATGGTCAGGTAATCGCTGAACTTCCTTCCGAGACTCCGGCCTTCTTCGATGCCCCAAATGTCATTGAAGGAATTTTCAATATCCCTCAGGACCCGTATCACGGCCCAGAAGAGGACCGCCATGCCGACACCCGCTATGACCCCGCCTTTGGTTGCCTCTAAGAGGGAGTGGGCAAAATCGATGATTCGTGTCGCCACCTCCTCCTGGCCCTGAAATCTTTCCAGGAGATCTTCCTGCAGAAACTTTTCAAACCCGAACCCCTTGGCAATGCCAAAGCCCATGGCCAAGACCGGAACAATGCCCAGGAGGGAATAGAGCGTCAGGGCCGAGGCCCTCAGATGGATCCGGTCCTCATTAAACCCGCGAGTGGCCAGGAGCACGATTCGGAGCAATCGGATCCCGAACGATCTCTTCTTGGAAAGATCCTTCAGGCGGATTCTCCAGACGCCGGTCCTGATAAATTCCATGAACTGCGAGGTCACAACCCCTCCCAAATTATGTCGGGCACACCCTCGTGGTCGAGCATTGAGATTTCAATATAACGGAGGAGGAAGCTTGCTGTCAACAACGGGATTGAAGGGCGGAAAGGCCAAGGCCCTGACGAGCCTATCCATCTCTCTCTTCTGATTAAATCAGGCATGGCTCGCACATTTTTTGTCGGATTTTTGTTGTTTTCTGGTCTTGCTTGTTATATGAAATTTAGTATTTATGGCTCCCTACCCCATACAGAGACTCCTTTTCCGTACAATACCCCATGTTCGAGTCGCAGTATCTGCGGGCCGGAGACCAGACAGGGAAGGGACGTGACGCAACCCGTAAGACATTGCGGTGTAATTTGCTGGTTGGGTCGATAGTTGAAGAGGGAGACCATGCCCCTGCAAATCGATACGGAAGCGATGAATGCCAGGATCCTGGCCATAAAAAAGAACGCCATGGAACTGTACCGTATGGCGGATGATTTTCCGGCCGTTGCCAGAAATTCGGCCCGAATTCTTGCAAGCGCCAGGATGTTGGAGTTGAACCTGTCGGACCTCGAGGACCTCGAGGGGAATGATTCATAAAGACAGATGTGCCTCCTTCTGCTCGCCCTTCATGCCCATCCTGTTTACAAACTGGTTATTGCCGCCAACCGGGATGAATTCTACGATCGACCGACGGCAGCCGCTGGATTCTGGAATGAACGCCCTGACATTCTGGCAGGGAGAGATCTGCGCTCAGAAGGAACATGGTTCGGGATCAGCAGAAGAGGGAGGATCGCAGCCGTTACCAATTATCGCGATCCGGCCTCTCTCAAGCCCGATGCACCCTCCAGGGGCAGGTTGGTCAGTGATTTTCTCGCAGGCGAAGAGGAGCCAGAGGCATATTTATCCAGAGTGGACCTAAGGGGAGGGGACTATAACGGGTTCAACCTTGTCGTGGGCATCGAAGATCGCCTCTGCTGGTATTCCAACCGGGGACATGACATTCACCGCATCACGCCCGGAATCCATGGCCTCAGCAACCATCTCCTGAATACCCCATGGCCCAAGGTCTCCCGGGGAAAGTCCGCCCTGAGGCAGATGCTTTCCAATACCCCCCACCCCTCGCCAGAGGCCCTTTTTGAAATCCTCGTCGACCGATCCGTTGCAGCCGATGATCGCTTGCCGGACACGGGGGTCGGGATCGAATGGGAACGCCTTCTGTCACCCATCTTCATCGCCAGCCCCAGCTATGGAACCCGGTCTTCCACAATCCTTCTCATGGATGGGGAAAACCGCGTCACCTTCCTGGAAAGGACCCACAGTTCAGCGCCGGATCAACATAGGGACGTGGCATTTGAATTTATGATTCAGGACTGAAAGACAGGGAAAGACGCTTGCCAAACCAGGAGTATTGGGGGGCGGGGACCTGTTTTCGTGGCAAATGCTCATGGCGACGAGGTTTGTCGCTTCCGGGGATGAGTTCTTTTTGTGAGAGTGGCATGCCGCCATCCCGCGGGATCGAGGCTGGATCCCGCAGGGCGGGACTCTCACAGGCAAAAACCAGTCATTTTGCCCATTCGTGTCATTCGTGTCATTCGTGGTTAAAAATCGGTTTCTTATTTGGCATACCCTACGGCCCGAGTTTCACGGATCACGGTCACCCTGATCTGGCCTGGATAGGTCAATTCCTTTTCTATCTTTTTTGCAATTTCATTGCAGAGCAGATGGGCCTGGTCGTCGTCCACGAGCTTACTTTCAACCATGATCCGGATTTCCCTGCCAGCCTGAATGGCAAACGACTTGCTCACCCCATGAAAAGAGGTGGCAATCTCCTCAAGCTTTTCGAGTCGCTTGACATACGACTCCAGCATTTCTTGGCGGGCCCCCGGTCTGGCGCCGGAGAGGGTATCGGCAGCCTGGACCAAAACGGCCAGTATCGATTCGGGCTGTACATCTTCATGATGGGCCGCAATGGCATGAATGACCTGGGCCGATTCCCCGTGTCTCCTGGCCAGATCCGCCCCGATAAGCGCATGGGGGCCCTCTACCTCATGATCCACGGCCTTCCCGATGTCATGGAGGAGCCCTGCCCGCTTCGCCTGCTTTACATTGACACCGAGTTCGGCCGCCATGACGCCACACAGAAAGCTGACTTCCATGGAATGCTGGAGCACATTCTGCGTATAGCTGGAACGATACTTGAGTCGTCCAATAAGTTTGACAAGTTCTGGATTGATCCCGTGGACCCCCACATCAAAGGTAGCCTGCTCACCGGCCTCCTTGATGCTTGCTTCAATCTCCTTGTCCACCTTGGCGACAATCTCCTCGATCCTGGCCGGGTGAATCCTGCCGTCATCAATGAGCCGCTCCAGCGAAATCTTGGCGACCTGCCGTCTCACCGGGTTAAAACCAGACAATATGACCGCCTCAGGAGTATCGTCGATAATCAGATCGATCCCCGTCGCTGCCTCAATCGCGCGAATATTTCTCCCCTCTCTCCCGATGATCCGCCCCTTCATCTCTTCGTTCGGAAGGCTCACCACGGAAACGATCTTTTCAGCCGCATAATCCCCGGCGTACCTCTTGACAGCCAGGGCGATAATCTCCTGGGACTTCCGGTCGGCCTCAGTCCTCGCCTCATTTTCAATCCTTCGAATAATCTTTGCCGCATCATGCTTGGCCTCCATTTCCATGGAACTGATCAGGATCTGCTTGGCCTCTTCCACGGAAATCCCGGCGAGTTTCTCCAACTGCTTCCTCTGATCCGAAACGAGGCGGTTATACTCATCCTCCTTCTTCCGGATCTCCTTCCGGGTCCTGTCAGTCTCCTGTTCCCTTTCGGAAATCTTCTCCTCCCTTTTTTCTAACTGCTCGACCTTTTTATCAAGTTGCTCTGTCTTGTGAAGCAGGCGCTTTTCCTGGATCAAGAGGTTCTCTTTCTTCTCCCTGTTCTCCTTTTCAAACTCGAGCTTCATCTGGTAAACAGAGTCTTTGGCCTGAAGGGCCGTCTCTCTTTTGATCGTCTTGGCCTCTTTCTGGGCCTCAGCCAATATCCTTTTGGAGTATTCTTCAATGGCCTCGATTCTGTTCTCTACAAGTTTCTTGCGGACCAAGAAGCCGACAAGAGACCCTACCATCAGGCCTGCCCCGATCAACACAACGATATACACAGCGCTTATCACCATCTTGACTAACGCTCCTGATTCATCATCAATCTAATTCACCACTTCCGCCGCAAGCCTCGGGGATTCTCCAAATTTAAGGAGAATTCCTTACCTGTTAAGTTCGCTCGCTAACCCCGCGGCAAGCAACAGGGCATGCACTTGCTGTGAATTCTCGAAAATAATGGTAAGTATGGTCTTTCGCTTCAGATTTCAGGTTCAGAATAAATACAAGGCAGATTCACCACAGAGGGGGTCGTTTTGGAACGGAAAGGGCCACATCCGCACATCAAAGCGGCCCATCCATAGGAGACAGGGGGATAAAAGGCACTACCAACGGCCATGCAACCATGCGCTACTTTATCGGCTTCTCAACAATGTTCGAAAAACCATTTCAGCTTTGAAACACACCATCACGATTTGTCCTTATTCGCTCTAACGATTATATGAGTCGCACGCAGTGCAGTTATCCCGATAACCCCTCTCACACCTGGATGCCTTATATGTCGTAACCCCCGGAACAGCACGGGCCCCAAACAAAACCGTGCGGATACGGAGGAATATAATCCCTTGAGACCCCTCTTGAGGCGCCTATCCTGGACATATCGCCTACTGAGACAGGGCGTCGATCTGCTCATTGAGGGAACGAATCCGGGCCTCCACATATTTTGCCAGCTCATCGCGTTCTCTCAACGCCTGGAAATAATCGCTGGCCACATAAAACGCAGCCAGGATGGCCGCCTTCCCTTCTGAAAGATGGGCCCCGCTGTTTCTGATCTCCCCCAGCTTGACATTTATGAATTCAGCGATCTCCCTGACTCGCTCTTCATCCTCATCGCTCCTTAACAGATACTCGTGATCAAGGATTCTGATTCTGATAGGCTTCTTCATATCCCCGTCAGATGCTCACTGGCTGCACAATGAGATTCTCCGTGATTGGCCTGGGATAGGGTCTCATAGCTCTTTTCTCTTCGGCAAGCGTCCCACCCCGCAAACCACCTTGAAAATCTCCTGAAAACACATGCTGGAGCAGGCCCCTAACCGTCGATCTGCTCGATTTTTTCCAAGAGAGACACAATTCGCTTCCTGGCCTTGTCCCGGCCTGATTTAAGGCCTTCCACCTCCCGTGTCAGGTCCGTCAGCTTTTCCTCCTGAATCTGGAGCTTTTCATTCAGCGATTCCTTCTCGGTCTTCAGACCCTTTATCGTCGTTATCAGTTTGTCTATTTTTTCTTCGAGCAATTGAAATTGATCGGTCTCTTCCGAATTCAAAGCGTTCCAGCCACTATACTGGCTGGTCTTCTCCCCTTTTTCCATGGTATTCAAATCCTCTCCATTTTTATTAACTTACGGTAAAAATCATCCATTTTTTAACGGGTTACGAGTCCAAACATGGAGCACGTTGGAATCAAAGCCAGTAATTAGTGCCTGAACGGAAACCGGCAAAATTCTTTTATAGTCCCCCTTTGGGTTAAAGGGGGATTTAGGGGGATTTTTTCAAATTGACTTCTTTTCATCCAATCCCCCCTGCCCCCTTTGCGAAAGGGGGGTTTTCGTTCAGGCACTAATTAGGCATATTACCCCTGGAATCGCAAAAGGTCAATAAATAAAAAAGGGCAAGCGCCATGGCGCTTGCCCTTCTACACAGATCAGTTACAACCGTCTGCAGCTATCCCCTCTTTTCTGCAACCCGTATCCGTACAATGGCCCTTTTCAGGGCCGCTTCGGCCCTGAGAAAATCAATGTCTCCGGCGCTCCGATCTCTGGCCAGCCTTTCCTTGGCCCTCTCCATTGCCTTACGCGCGCGCTCCACATCAATCTCAGCGGCCTTTTCAGCCGCATCCACAAGGACAGAGACCCGGTTGTCAGAGACCTCGGCAAACCCTGTGGTAACAACAAACCGCTCTGTCTGACCCCCCGATGAATACCGCAGTTCGCCCGGCACAATCCCTGAAAGAAACGGCACATGGCCCTCAAGGATCCCAAACTCCCCCAAGGATCCCGGAGCCACGACAATTTCCACATCCTGGCTCACCATTACCTTTTCTGGGGTCACAACCTCCAGATGTAGTTTTCCCATGAACTATTCCTTTATTATTTGCTGGCTGCCGCCATGCGTTCAGCCTTTTCACGGGCTTCGTCAATGTTGCCGACCATGTAAAAGGCGGCCTCCGGCAGGTCGTCATGTTTGCCTTCGATAATCTCTCTGAATCCTTGAACGGTTTCCTTGACCGGGACATATTTCCCGGCAGTGCCCGTAAAGGTCTCGGCCACATGGAATGGCTGAGACAGAAAACGCTGAATGCGACGGGCCCTGCCCACCGTCAACTTATCTTCGTCAGAGAGTTCATCCATTCCCAGAATAGCGATAATATCCTGAAGATCCTTATATTTCTGGAGTATCTGCTGAACTTGTCGCGAGGTGTGATAGTGCTCTTCACCCAATACGTTCGGGTCAAGGATTCGCGAGGTAGAATCCAGCGGATCCACTGCCGGATAAATACCCAGCTCCGTGATCTGTCTCGAAAGCACCACGGTGCCATCCAGATGGGCAAAGGTCGTAGCCGGCGCTGGGTCCGTCAGGTCATCGGCCGGCACATAGACGCACTGCACCGATGTAATGGACCCCTTGGTTGTAGAGGTGATCCGCTCCTGAAGCTCGCCCAGGTCCGTCCCCAGGGTAGGCTGGTAACCGACCGCAGAGGGGATTCGGCCAAGGAGGGCGGATACCTCTGACCCGGCCTGGGTAAATCGGAAAATGTTGTCGATAAACAGGAGAACGTCCTGGCCTTTCTCATCCCTGTAATATTCGGCTGCGGTAAGGGCCGACAGCGCCACCCTTGCGCGCGCCCCGGGCGGTTCGGTCATCTGTCCGTAAATCAGTGCGGCCTTTGGGAGTACGCCCGATTCTTTCATCTCAAGATAGAGGTCATTCCCTTCACGGGTCCTCTCGCCAACGCCGGCAAATACGCTGATGCCTCCGTGCTGCATGGCGATATTGTGGATCATCTCCATCATAACGACGGTCTTGCCCACGCCGGCCCCACCGAACATCCCCATCTTCCCACCACGGGGAAAGGGCACCAGGAGATCGATCACCTTGACGCCAGTCTCGAGAACAGTTACGCTTGTATCCTGGTCCTCAAATGCAGGGGCATGCCGGTGAATCGAATAGAATTCCGTGGCATTGACAGGACCCAGCCCGTCAACCGGTTTCCCCACCACATTAAGGACACGACCCAGCCCGGGTTCTCCAACAGGCATCTGAATCTGCTTCCCCGTATTCTTGACCTTCATGCCCCTCACCAGACCGTCGGTCACATCCATGGCAATGCATCGTACCACATTGTCGCCCAGATGCTGCGCCACCTCTACAACCAGGTTGTCCTCTGTGTCGTCAATGGCGGGGTTGGTGAGAAGGAGCGCTGTAAAAATGTTCGGGAGTGTACCGTCTGGAAACTCCACATCGACAACCGCACCAATGACTTGTATTAATTTGCCCTCATTCATGGTTAAATTAAGACCTCCTTATATGTTAGAAACCATTATCCCTTCAAGGCCTCGGCGCCACCCACGATGTCCATCAGTTCAGCCGTAATAGCCGCCTGTCGTGCCTTATTGTATACCAAGGTAAGACTCTCTATAATATCATTGCAGTTCTTGGACGCGTTGTCCATGGCGGCCATCCGCGCTGCATGTTCACTCGTCTCGTTTTGCAGGAAGGCATTGTATATCTGGACGCTGATATGCTTGGGCAGGAGTTCAATCAGTAGGCCTTCGGGATCAGGCTCGCAAAGATACTCTGTGGCGCCCGCCGACGTCTTGGCTCCCACATCCGCCTTGGGGGGCTCGATCGGAATCAGCTTGACCATTGTCGGCAACTGCTTGGCCATGCCGACAAAATGGCTGTACATCACATAGACCTCGTCTACCTCGCCCGACAGGTAGCGGTTGATAAAGCCGGCGGTCATCTGATTGATGAACGACATATCCACATTGCCGTACAAATTCATATGGCTGTCCACCAGATGAAAATTGTGTTTACGGAAATAATCTCGTCCCTTCTTGCCTACGGTGGTGAAACTGCACGCGATCCCTTTTCCCTGCGTCTCTTTTGTCCATTTCTCTGCCGTGGTGATGAGATTCATGTTAAAACTGCCACAGAGGCCTCTGTCCCCGGTAAAATGCAAGAGTTCGGCCCGGGCAACAGCATCTCGTTTCACAAGGAGCGGGTGTACATCGGGCTCGATACGCATGGCCAGGTTGCTGAGCACCTCGGAGAACTTCCTTGCATAGGGTTCAAAACCCTCCATCCTCGTCTGGGCGCCGCGGAGCTTTGCCGCGGCCACCATATTCATGGCCCTGGTAATCTGCCTTGTTTTTTTGACAGCGCCTATCTTTCGAAGGATATCTCTTAAGGTTGCCATGTAGCCTTTCTCTCTTTATGTATGGTGTTCAATCTGATCGTTGAATGACGGGGGTGTTGATGGTCTCTCTTACCCAATCTACCCGATCCGTTCACCAAAGCAGGCGAACTTAATGGTTAAGCAGCCGGATGGAACATCTCCCCGAATTCATCGAGGGCCTTCCTCAGCTTTCCATCAGTCTCCTCTGAAATATTGCCGCTGTCCTTGACGTCCTTCAGGATTTCGGGGTGCTTGCTGTCCATGAACTCCAGCATCTGCTTCTCATAGCTGGCAACGGACGCCTCCGGCCATTTATCCAGGTACCCGTTTGCCGCGGCAAAGAGGATGGCGACCTCTTTTTCAGCCGGCATGGGCTGATACTGAGGCTGCTTCAAGACTTCCACAAGCCGTCGACCCCTGTTCAACTGCTTCAGTGTTGCCTTATCCAGATCGCTCCCGAACTGGGCGAATGCCTCCAGTTCCCTGAACTGGGCCATATCCAGACGAAGGGTCCCCGCCACCTTTTTCATCGCCTTTGTCTGGGCCGCGCCCCCCACACGGGATACGGAAAGCCCTACATTGATCGCCGGACGGACGCCTGAGAAGAAGAGGTTCGGCTCTAAGTAGACCTGGCCGTCCGTAATGGAGATCACGTTGGTGGGGATATAGGCGGAAACGTCGCCGGCCTGGGTCTCAATGATCGGCAGGGCCGTCAGCGAGCCGCCCCCCAATTTGTCATTCAGTTTGGCAGCTCGTTCCAGGAGACGCGAATGGTTATAGAAAATGTCTCCGGGGAACGCCTCCCGGCCCGGGGGCCGCCTGAGGAGGAGCGACACCTGCCGGTAAGCCGTGGCCTGTTTGGAGAGATCATCATAAAGGATCAGGGCGTGTTTTCCCTGGTCCCGATAATATTCACCGATAGCGCATCCGGCATAGGGTGAAATGAACTGCTGGGTGGCCGGGTCGCTGGCGCAGGCTGCGACGACCGTGGTATATTCCATGGCCCCATGTCGCGCCAGGATATCCACCACCTGGGCAACGGTCGATTTCTTCTGGCCCGTGGCAACATAAATGCAATAGATGTCCGTATTCTTCTGATTGATAATGGCATCTACGCAAATGGCCGTCTTGCCGATCTGCCGGTCGCCGATGATCAGTTCCCGCTGTCCCCTTCCGACCGGCGTCATGGCATCAATGGCCTTGATGCCGGTGTACATCGGCTCCTTCACCGGCTGGCGGGCAATAACCCCGGGCGCCACCATCTCAACACGACGGAATTCGGTTGCCTCTATGGGACCCTTTCCGTCAAGGGGCTGACCGACGGCGTCGATAACCCTGCCGAGGACCGCCTCACCAACAGGGATCTGGGCAATCCTTCCCGTCCGCTTGACGGTGTCGCCTTCCTTGATCTTGGAGTCGTCCCCCATGATGGCCACACCCACGTTATCCTCTTCCAGATTCAGACAGAGTCCAAAGATGCCGCCCGGAAATTCAACCATTTCCATGGCCATGGCCTTTTCAATCCCATAGACACGGGCAATACCGTCGCCCACAGAGAGAACGGTACCGGTCTCACTCACCTCGACCTTCTTTTCGTAGTCTTTAATCTGGTCACGGATTACCTGACTGATTTCTTCTGCTCTGATCTCCATTAGTTGTATTCACCCCTTTTTAATGATTCTTTGAGCCCTTCCAGTTGGGCCTTTACACTCCCATCCAATACCAAATCCCCAATCCTAACGACAAGCCCCCCGATGAGGGACGCGTCTTCTCTTACCTCGATCTTAACTTCTTTTGCAGTCAGTCCTTCAAGGGCAACTGCCAGCTTATCCCGGGCCTCCTTCTTGAGAGGTTTGGCCGTAATAATATCCGCGCGGGTGATATTTGAGATCTCATCGGTGAGTTTCGAGTAATACGCGACGATCCCCTGAATGCCCCCAATCCGGTTCTTATCCAGCAGGAGCCTCAGGAAATTTTTGGTCAGATCAGCGAAGGGGCTTTTGGCCAGCACGGCGTCGAGCACCCGTTTCCGCTCCTCCACAGAAAAAATCTGGTTGGCAATCACCTTAATAAATTCCCTGTTTGCAGAGCAGAACGCGCCGAATTCGTTAAGGTCTTTTCCATACGCGATGTAATTGCCATCTTCTTGCCCTAAGCTGAGCAGCGCCTTAGCATACCTTTTGGAAATCCTTGAACCGATCAATGTAGCCTCTCCACCCTTTCTATGAATTCACTGACCAGATGGTCCTGATCGCTGTCCGTTATCTGTTGCGCAATGATATCGTTAGCCTTTGCCGCAGCTATCTCAGCCACATCCTGACGCAGCCTGTCCTTAGCGCCCTGGACCTGACGCTCAATGGTCATTTCGGCCTGAGCCAGAATCTGAGCGGCCCGCTCCCTGGCCTCTTTAATAATCTTTTCTTTTTCCGCTGCCCCATCAGCCCTGAACTGATCGATGATCGCCTTCTTCTGAACCTCAAATTCCCTCAGCTTCTTCTCCAGCTCACCGCAGAGCCCCTCCGCGGCCTCCTTATCTCTCTTCAGAGATTCCAACTTCTGCCGAATCTCTTCCTTACGATTTGCAAAAAAGTCCTTGATCGTGGTCTTTCTAATGACCACCGCCAGGATGATTACCAACAATACAAAATTCAGGATTCGATACAGCAGATCAGTTACGTTGCCTCCACCGTGTCCTCCACCCTCTCCGCCGCTGGCCAAGGCAAGCCCGCAAAAGGCCAATGACGTCATCAGGGTGCATGCAGCGATGGATAAAGGTCTTCCCCATCCCGTCCTAAACCTGATCATTGAATGCTCCTTCCCAATATCTTCTGGGCCAATTCCTCTGAAAAACCAGCAATCTGTGCCTCAAGCGCCTCTTTCGCAGCCGCCACTTTTGCCTCTATCTCTTTCTTTGCGGCATCCAGTTTCTGCTCTACCGCGGCGCCAGCCTCCTGCAATATCCTTTTTTCATCTTCCAATCCTTGGCTCTTCAGCGTCTCTTTTGACGCATAGCCCTCTTTCCTGGCCTGAACCTGCCCTTCTTCGATGTCCTTTTCGCTGCGCTCGGCGCGACCTTCATAGTTGTGGATCATTTCTAACCGCGAGGCCATCTCTTCCTCTCGCCGAGCGAGAATCTTGCGAATAGGCTTGAAGAGGATGAAATTGAGTATGAAGAGGAGGGCGAGGAAGTTAGCGATTTGGAGGATCACGGTGCCGTCAATGTTCAGCATATCAGATACATCCTTTCATTGCTGTTAATTATCCCGAAACGCACTCGTTTTCTGGAAGGGTAAGGCCTTTTACAAAAAAAAAATCACCTTGTCAAAACTTTTTTTTGCCTCTCAGACACCATTATTTATCTCCGATGTCCCTTGGAGAAATGCCATCTTGATTTCAACCGCTTTCTCTTTCAACTCGGTACTGCAGTTTCCCTCGAACACAACCCCGGCGCTGATGACGACCGATGGGGCCTCGATGTCTCCAAAGACCCTGGCCGGAGGAACGACCACAATCTTTTCGCCTGCTGTCATATGCCCGCGAACTTCACCGCAAAGCGCGTTATCTGACACCTTCCACGTCTCATGCTCTCGCTGCTTCGACGATTTGATCAGGGCTCCATACCACACCTTCATACGATTACGCAAGAAAAATCACAAAATAATCAAGAATCGTAAAAAGGGCTATCTTTTCCATTGGTTTGCTCATTTAATTTACCTGCAGATACCGCCCGGCGCCCCCAATCGAAAATGCTCAGCGAGGCCATTCCCCGTAGCTTGCTGCGGGGTTCTTCAATCCGTGTAACCAGCGAAAATATTGATTGACAAGCGACTCAATGGCTGCTTAACTACCCAACTTGGAAAAGGGTCTCCATCTCAAATCTCATTCGGTTAGAATACCTTAAAAATCAGACTTTAGGCGCTTCAATCGATGGATTTTCATTTTACTGCAGAACAACTGATGTTCAAGGAACAGGTCATCCGTTTCGCCAAAAAGGAGATTGTTCCGAGGGTCCAGGAGCACGATCTCAAAGGGGAATTTGATGCGCACGCCTTTCGCAGGCTGGGCGACTTCGGGATTCTGGGCCTTCATTTTCCTGAGGCATTCGGCGGAAGTGATGCCGATGTGGTGACCACCGTCCTTGCAGGAGAGGCCCTGGGCGAGGCCGGGGTGGATGGCGGACTGACCCTGGCCTATGGCGCCCACACCTTCCTGTGCGCGGATACGATTCTTGCGCACGGGACCGATGCCCAGCGTGCCGCATATATCCCGAAACTGGCCACAGGCGAGTGGATCGGATGCATGGGGCTGACAGAACCGGCGGCTGGGTCCGATGTGGCCTCCATGACGACCCGGGCCGAAAAACAGGGGGACCGATATGTCCTGAACGGGAATAAGATGTTTATTACCAACGGACCGGTCGCCGATGTGGCAGTGGTCTATGCCAAGACGGGCAAAGATCTCAAACACGCGGGGATCTCCGCTTTCATTGTGGAAAAGGGGACCCCGGGGTTTTCTGCCGGCAACAATCTGATCAAGATGGGGGTGCGGACCTCCCATACCTCTGAGTTGATCTTTGAAGACTGCGAAATTCCGGAGACGCATCTCATCGGTCAGGAGGGGGGCGGGTTCCTCATGGCCATGCAGACCGTGGAATGGGATCGAAGCGCCCTGTTGGCCCCATTTGTGGGCGGGATGACATATGTCCTCCAAAAGTGCGTTCGTTACGCAAAAGAACGATACCAGTTCGGTCGCCCCATCGCCCAGTTCCAGGCCATCAAACACAAATTGGCTGACATCAAGATCTTTATCGAGGCGGCCAGGACCTTGTGCTATCGCATCGCATGGTGCAAGGACCAGGGAAGACCCCTTAATCACCTGGCAGCGGCCGTTGCCAAGCTGTTTGTGGGCGACTGGGGCCTGGGACCCGCCAACGATGCCATGGTCCTTTTCGGAGGATACGGATACTGTCATGAATACGAGGTGGAACGGTATTTCAGGGACAGCAGACTGGCCCCCATCGGGGGCGGAACCTCCGAGATCCAGAAAAAAATCATATCGAAACTCATCTAAAGCGAACGACGGGTACATCGCGGAATGAATTTTGACGTGGGGGAAGTGGAGAAGCAGCTCTGCGAGCGGATCAAGGGGTTATTGAGCGCCGATACAGGGGTTGATCTGATCCAGCCGGAAGGCGACCGAATGCAAGAGGTCCGGACGACCACAGTGCGCTGGTTGACATCGCTGGGCCGGGAGGGCTACCTGACCCCGGGCGTTATGGACGGCCGCAACAGCGTCTCCCTTGTGGTCATTCAGGAGCAGCTCGCGGCCCTGGCCCCTTCCCTTTTCCTGTCCGTGGAGGCCAGCACACGCATCTTCGGACGCCTCATTGCCGCCTATGGCACATCCACGCAGAGAGAAGCCATTCTTCCAGGCCTCACAAGCGGTCAACTCATTGGCGCAGCAGCCCTCTCCGAAGAGGGAATGAACATTGAGAACGATCCGCTGAACACCACGGCCGTTCCCTCCACGGATGGGTTTCGTGTCACGGGTTCCAAGGGTCATGTGGTCAACGCAGCATTGGCAGACTGGATCGCTGTGGCCGGAAAGATCGACGGTGAACCGGAGACGGCCTTCTTCCTTATTGAAAAGGGGAGCAAAGGCCTCCTGATAGGCGACAGACTGGCGACTCTCGGGTATGAAGGCGCAGTGATATCGCCCCTCCGTCTTGAAGACTGCCCGGTCCCATCCACCCATGTAATTCGCCCCATAGATGGAAACAACGCCCTGAAGACGGTTCGGTTGTGGGAGGATCAGGTCCTGACGGCCGCAAGCCTGGGGCTGATGCGACGTGCCTTTGACGGTGCAGCGGCACATGCCAAGGCCCATCAAAGCGGCGGAAAGCCGATCATCGCCTATCAGGAGGTCGGATTTAAACTGGCCGAGATGCTGACCCTCTTCCAGACGTCTCAGCTCCTGGCCTATCGAGCGGCCTGGATGTCTGAATCAGGAGACCGGGAGGCCAACGCCCTGGCCAGTTGCGCCAAGGTATTCTGCGCCGAGTCTGCCGAGAAAATCGCCAGCGAGGCATTGCAGATCTTGGGAGGAAAGGGTTATCTTCGCGGCAACCCTGCGGAAGAGGGCTACCGCGATGCCAAATACCTTCAGATCGCAGGGACATCCACGGAGATATCTCGCATGAAGATCGGGGATGCGGTCCTGGCATATTGATCGATTTGCAAAAGGGTTGCGGGTTTCTTGGGTTCGTTGGGTTTGTTGGGTGGTTCGCGGTTGACGGTTGCAGAATGGAAGGAGCCGACGAATGAGCGACGATCTGTTATATGAGATAAGGAACGGCGTGGCCTTTCTGACCATCAACCGTGAGGAGAGGAGAAATGCCCTCAGCCAGGAGATGATCCTGTCTTTTCTGGACCGGCTGGCCGATGTGGACCAAAATGAGGAAATCAATGCGGTTTGTCTCACGGGCGCAGGCGAGAGGTCCTTCTGCTCCGGGGCGGATCTGGCCGTCACCCTGGCAGGACAAGAGGAGGATCGTCTGTCCGGGCCCAGAAACTATGCGCGGCTCCTGAAGGAAATGGCCAAATGCGGCAAACCCCTTGTCGCCCGCGTCAACGGGCCCTGCCTTGCCGGGGGTATGGGACTCATGCTGTCCTGCGACATCGTCATCGCCAGAAACGATGCCTATTTCCAGACCCCGGAAGTGAATGTAGGGATCTTTCCCATGATGGTGGGGGCCCTTCTCTATCGAAACCTACCCAGGAAAAAGGCCGTGGACATGGTCCTGACCGGTCGGAAAATTTCGGCCCCTGAGGCAGAACGTATGGGCATGATTACGCGGGCCGTCAAGCCGGATGAACTGGAGTCTGAGATTCAAATCACACTGAAAGCCCTGACCTCCAAGAGTCCGATCGGCACGCGCATCGGCAAGGAGGCCTTCAGGGTCATGAGCGACATGCCCTTTGAGCCGGCCGTGGACTATTTGTGCGAGGCCCTGGGCAGGGTCATCTCAACCCAGGATGCGATGGAGGGGATGACGGCATTTCTCCAGAAGAGACCCCCCAAATTTACAGGCAGATAGGATTGAAGAGCTAAACCAATGGATTTCAAACTGGGGAAGAGTTATCATGAATTGGTGATTGGCGAGGAGGCCAGTTTTACCAAGACCATCACGGAAACGGATGTCTACCTCTTTGCCGGCATCAGCGGAGACTTTAACCCGATGCACGTCAACGAGGAATTCGCAAAACGGACCCCCTTCAAGACGAGAATCGCTCATGGCGGACTCCCCCAGAGCCTCATTGCCCCGGTCCTGGGGATGAAGCTGCCGGGACTGGGAACCATCGCAGTGGAAATCTCCTGCCGTTTCAAGGCCCCGGTCTTTTTTGGCGACACCATCACAGCTTCCGCCCGGATTGTGGAAAAGATCGAGAAGAAGCAATGGGTCCGAATGGCGCTTTCCTGGACCAATCAGCATGGAACATCCATCGCTGAGGGGGAGGCAGTGGTCATGCCGCCCCCGAAGACCCCTCAGCCATTAACGGATGAAGGGGATGCAACGGACAGACGCAACCCAACAGAAAAGGAGGATAAACGAATGGCATTAACGAGTGTAAAAGAGGTGTTTGGCAAGATGCCCGAGGTCTTCAATGCGAACGCGGCCAAGGGGCTCAATGTGGTCTTCCAGTATGTGATCACCGGGGACAACGGCGGAAGCTGGAATGTGGTGGTCAAAGACGGCGCCTGCCAGGTCAATGAAGGCGCCCATGCATCGCCGTCCGTCACCCTGACCATGTCGGGCGATACATGGCTCGGGATCGTCAACAAACAGACCAACGGAATGCAGGCCTTTATGACCGGGAAACTCAAGGCCAGTGGCGATATCATGCTGGCCCAAAGGATCGAACAGTTGTTTCCACTGTAGTAAGGGTTCACAGGTTCTGGGTTCAACGTTCAAGGTTGGGGACAAAGACAGAATTGACGACCCGAAAACCTGCCGAAGCAGGCTGTCTTCGCTAAATAGGTTCCACCGGGCCACTGGTTTTCGGGGGGCAACGGAAAGTACGGGGTTTTCATAAGACAATCCGCCTCCAACGTGGAAGTCGGGCGGCAGAAATGCAACCCTGAACCTCTGAACCTTTGAACCCGTGAACGGTTACCCACTGTAGATGTCGGCGTGTCGTCACGCGGGCTCACAGAGGCCATAGCGCAGGGATGAACTCCCCGAGGGCTTCTGTGACCCTGCGTGACCCTGCCCGCCAACCTGCTGAAAGACGCAAACGAGTGCTCCCTCTGGCCGGCAAAAAGGCCAGTCAGATGAGACAAAAGATTTATGGTAAGTGACTAAAGTGTGGAGTTAGGAGTGTGGAGTTAGGAGTCAGGAGTTTAAATCGGAATTCTCCTGTTCTTAACTTTAGGCACTCCAAACTCGTAACTTCAAACTTGCAAGAACGAGCAACCAGTATCCAGCATCCAGTATCCAGAAACCAGAGACTATCATCCGGCGACGCGGCATGGAAGGCTTTCAGGAATATTTCGGAGAGACCCACCATATGGTTCGGGAGACCGTTCGCAGGTTCGTTGAACGGGAGATCCGACCCTTTGTGGATGAGTGGGAGGAACAGGGGGAGTTCCCTCGGAACCTCTATGCCAAGGCAGGGGTTGCAGGCATCCTCGGCATCGGCTACCCGGAGGCCTATGGCGGTTCTGACGGGGACATCTTTGTAAAGATCGCCGCCGCCGAGGAGTTGATGCGATGCGGCTCCGGAGGCGTGGCTGCAGGTCTCGGCTCGCTCGACATTGGAATTCCCCCGATTATCGCCCTGGGCGACGATGATCAGAAATCGCGTTTTATCCCCCCGGTGCTCCGGGGGGAAAAGATATCGGCCCTTGGCATCACAGAACCGGATGCCGGCTCAGATGTGGCCAACATCCGCACAAGGGCCGTTCGAAAAAATGACCACTACGTGGTGAACGGGAGCAAGATGTTCATCACCAGCGGTGTCCGGGCGAATCAGTTGACCTGCGCGGTTCGAACCGGCGGCGAGGGATACGGAGGGATCAGCCTCCTTGTCATCGAATCCGACACCCCCGGCTACTCCGTCTCCAAAACGCTGAAGAAGATGGGCTGGTGGGCATCGGATACGGCCCAGATCTTCTTCGAGGATTGCCGAGTGCCGGCAACAAACCTTTTGGGCAACGAGGGTCAGGGTTTCTATGGCATCATGGAGAACTTCCAGAATGAGCGGCTGCAGCTCTCTGTCATGGCCAACATGACCGCTCGAATGGCCCTGGAAGAATCCCTGAAATACGCTCGGGAAAGAAAGGCATTCAACCGCCCCCTTTCTGGTTTTCAGGTCACGCGTCACAAGTTGGCCGATATGGCGACCCTGGTGGAGGCCAGCCAGGAATTCACATACCGGGTCGCGGCCAGGATAGGCACCGGAAAAACCCAGATCAAAGAGATCTCAATGGCCAAGAATTTCGCCTGCATGGTCAGCGACCGGGTCACCTACGATGCCGTGCAGATACACGGAGGCTTTGGCTACATGAGGGAATACCTGGTGGAAAGGCTCTACAGGGACAACCGCATCCTCTCTATTGGAGGGGGCACACAAGAGATCATGAAAGAGATCATCTCCAAGATCATCCTATGATGATCCGGGATTGAGGACAGGACCCATGGAAAGCGAGGAAAGAAAAAACGCCTATGCCGAGGCGGGCGTTGACATAGAGGCTGGCAACCGATTTGTGGATATGATCAGGCCGATTGTCAAAAAAACCCATACACCGGGTGTTATGACGGACATCGGGGGGTTTGCGGGCGTGTACTCCCTCAACGTTCAGAACCTCAAAAAGCCTGTCTTGGTCAGTTCCACAGACGGGGTTGGGACCAAGTTGAAGGTCGCATTCATGCTCGATAAACATGACACGGTCGGGATAGACCTCGTGGCCATGTGCGTCAACGACATTGTGGTTCAAGGAGCCACTCCCCTTTTTTTCCTTGACTACATATCCATGGGGAAGCTGAAAACGGAACGGGCCATCGACATTGTCAAAGGGATCGCCGCGGGATGCGAGGAGGCCAGATGCTCGCTCATCGGAGGGGAGACCGCTGAAATGCCCGGTTTTTATCACGGGAATGAATATGACCTTGCGGGATTCGTAGTCGGCCTGGCCGATAACGAGGAATTGCTGGACGGCGCAGAGATTGCCGTGGGTCACAAGATTATCGGCATCGGTTCCAGCGGACTCCACAGCAATGGCTACTCACTGGTGCGCAAGATCTTTTTCGATGGACTCAAGATGTCGGTGCATGACCACGTCGAGGACTTCGGCAGGACCCTGGGGGAGGAACTCCTGGAACCGACCCGCATATACGCAAGGGCCATCAGCAATCTCAGACGGGACTTCCGGATCTACGGCATCTCACACATTACAGGGGGGGGGCTGATCGACAATCCGCCGCGTATTCTCCCCTCCCGGTGCAAAGCGGTCATTGACCGATCCGCCTGGACCCCGCATCCGATATTCCACTACATCCAGCGGGCGGGGCGAATACCGGACCACGACATGATGCTGACATTTAATAACGGCCTGGGGATGCTTATCGTCGTGAGCGAAGAGGAAACCGATGACATACTCGTGAGGCTGAAGGCCATGGGAGAAACCGCCTACTGTGTCGGGACCATAGAACCGAGAGATGCAGGCGAAGATCCTGTCCGGTTTATGGGTTGAAGGAGCGTCAACAAGGGTTAGACACGGCTGAGGGTTCAGTTTTTCTGCAGGGGTGTTAAGGACGATTTAGATGGAGCGTGTGAACGAGGAACATTGAACATCGAACGTCCAACATCGAATGAAAAACAAACTCCAACGTTAAGCATTTTAGGCATTTTCAACTTTAGGCACTTTAGCTCACTTTAGTCACTTAAAACACCTTACCGGCTTTTCTTCTCGAAGATAAAGGAGACACCATGTTTGGACTTGGCCCCACAGAACTGATCGTTATCGCGATTATTGTCCTTCTCATTTTCGGCGCCAAGCGGCTTCCGGACATCGGAAAAGGGTTGGGAGGGGCTGTCCGGGAACTCAAGAATGTCAAGAAGGAATTGAGATCCGATAAGGCGACCGTCAACCCAAATGAGAAACAACTTGAGGCAAAGGGAGAGGAAGCCCCCCCCTCTCTGGAGGCCAAAATGGCCAACAAGGTCCTGGAACAGATGCCGGGCGTCAAAAAGATCATGGATGTAAAAAAAAAGGCGGAAACGGTCAAGAATCTGTTCACATAGATCCTGTCAACATGCAGAGCACCTTGTGCGAACTCCCTGACGGCAATCCCCCCTCAACAGAAATACAAAAGATCCTTGCCCAATGCAGGACCATCGCCGTGGTGGGGCTTTCCCCAAAGGAATCCAGGGACAGCAACAGAGTCGCCCGGTATCTGATGGAACAGGGCTACGAGGTCGTCCCCGTTAATCCAGGTCAGAGGGAGATACTCGGAAAGACGTGTTACAGGTCTCTGGCGGATATCCCGTTTCAGATCGATATGGTTGACCTCTTCCTGAACCC
Source organism: Thermodesulfobacteriota bacterium (assembly GCA_030837545.1). GTDB lineage: Bacteria > Desulfobacterota > DSM-4660 > Desulfatiglandales > Desulfatiglandaceae > AUK324. Next base: position 32,465 of record JAUPKI010000014.1, read on the forward strand.
CACGCGGGTGGCCCCGGTGGTCGATCAGGCCATTGACCGGGGGGTTCTTGTCATCTGGATGCAGTTGGGCATCGTCCACAACGCCGCTGCCCAAAAGGCCAGGGAGTCAGGCGTCCAGGTGGTCATGAACAGGTGCATCATGCAGGAACACAAGAAAAAGGCGCAAGGGTCCACAGGTTCCGGGTTAAACGTTTCCCGCTGCAGAGCGGGATTGAGGAATAAGGACAAAGGGGGGCATAGGACAATGCGCCTCCAACCTGGGATTGGGCAAAAACATAACGTTGAACCTCTGAACCGTTGAACCTTTTAACGGTTACAAAATAGCCATGGATTAGCCTGCAAGGGCGATCATCTCAATCTCCACGGCCGCCCCTAACGGGAGGGCCGCCACCTGAAAGGCGCTTCGCGCCGGTGGATCCGAGGCAAAATAGGTCCCATACACCCCGTTGAACGCTGCAAAATCCCTTATATCGGCCAGGTAAACCGTCGTCTTGACCACCCTTGAGAAATCGGCGCCCCCGGCCTTCAGGACGGCCTTCAGATTCTCCATGGTCTGACGGGTCTGGGCTTCAATTCCCCCCTGTACCAGTTTCCCGGTCGCCGGATCCATACCCACCTGGCCCGAGGTGAAGAGATAGTCTCCTGCCCGGACCGCCTGGCTGTAAGGGCCCAAGACCCCCGGGGCCTTGTCCGAGTACACCGCGTGCTTCACAGGGCATTCCCCTCTTTTCGTCCCTGCTTCGTCCTCCTGAAGGTACTCCGCTGCGGCCATTTCAGCCAGCTTGTATTTTTGCACCTTCCCGCTCTGGGTCATGGGAAAGCCGGAGACGATCTTAAAATAGTGCGGCAACAGGCTCTCGTTGAGATAATCTTTTGCATATGCGGCAAGGGCAATCTCGGATGCCTCCGATCCCTCTTTCAATTTCAACCAGGCCGCCACCTCCTGTCCCCTTTCCGGGTGAGGGAAGCCGAAGACCTGGACTTCCGATACATCCGGATGCCGGTAAATGCACTCCTCCACCTCAAGCGGATGAATCTCAACGCCGTCCCTGACAATCACATCTTTCAGCCGGCCGGTGATCCTGAAATAGCCAGCCTCATCCATCTCCCCCAGGTCTCCGGTGTGGAACCATCCATCCCGATCCACAGCAGAGGCCGTGGTGCCCGGCATACGGTAGTATTCCTTCATCAAAAAGCCTCTGGTGCACAGCTCCCCCTGGGTCTTCGGTGGAAGACCATCGCCCGTAGCCGGGTCAACGATCTTGACCTCATTGCAGGGGAGCGAGGTACCGATGGTCCCCACCCTTAGCTCGATAGGATCATCCGGTCGGGTCATGGTGATCCAGGAAGACGCCTCGGTAATCCCATACGCCACGGTGATATAGGAGACCCCCACATCCTCCACGAGCCGCTTCATCAACTCCGTGGGACAGGGGGCCCCGCCGACCGTCCCTTTTTTGTCGGGTGCCCACCATTTTTTGCGATAATCCGGATGGTCCAGGAGCGCATTGTGCATGGACGGGGTACCGTATATGGCCGTACATTGTTCCTTATGA
>JAUPKI010000109.1 GCA_030837545.1 Thermodesulfobacteriota bacterium
CTTCGGGCGGGATGGCAAGATGCCACTCACACAGAATGTTGATACCGGGTCTGCCTCATAATGAGAATTGCTGGGTGGTCGGGGATGGGCTTTACTCAGAGGCGCGGAACATGTATGATGAAATACAACCGTTCACGGGTTCAGAGGTTCAGGGTTGCATTTCTGCCCTCGGATTCCACAGAACCTGTGAACCCTTACGATGTATTTATCTCTGATCTGTGTGCGGTGATGCAATGGCCGATGATATGCTGCTGGTCCAGGCAAAAGGGCGGGTCTGCACCCTTGTTTTGAACTGTCCGGAAAAGAGGAATGCCCTCAATAAAAAGCTGCTTCTGGAGCTTACCCAGGAGCTGGAGAGGCTTTCAAGGGATGACGACATCCGCGTGATTGTCATCCGGGGGTCCGGGGAGGAGGCCTTCTGTTCGGGCTACGATATCAACGCCCTGACGGTCAAAGACGGTCCGGAGGGGGGCGAATCCGGAGGTCGGTCGGATGCCTTCGCCCCTTTTGGAATGGCCGTGGAGGCTGTTATGAACTATCCTTATCCGGTGATCGCCATGCTGAACGGATACGCCTTTGGCGGCGGGTGCGAGCTGGCTGTCTCGTGCGACCTCCGCGTCGGTGGGGACCACATTCGAATGGGGATGACCCCTGCCAAGATCGGGATGATATACACGCCGGAAGGCCTGATGCGGTTCATCCGGACCATCGGGCTGTCACACACAAAACAAATTTTCTTCACGGGCCGCACCTATGACGCCCGCTCCGCCAAAGACATGGGGCTCCTCGATTATCTGGTCCCTGAGGCAGAGATTGAACCGTTTACCTACGATCTGGCCGAAGAGATCGCCGCGAATGCGCCCCTCTCCCTGAAAGGGATCAAACGGATGTTGAACCTGATCCTCCGTTCGGATAATATGGGTGCAGGCGACGTGAAGGAGGCTGAGGAGATCGTGAGACGTGTCATGGAAAGCCATGACCTAAAAGAAGGCCAGGCCGCATTCCTTGAAAAACGTCCCCCTCAATTCAGGGGAGTTTAGGGATTGAGGGATTGAAAAATTCAGGAATTTGGGAATTGAGGGATTCAGGAATTCAGGAACGTTGAACTCGAAACCTGTGGACCTTTATGAAAGGAGTTCATTGCTATGGATAAACCGATTGTGGCGATTGCGCGGTATGAGAAACCGCTCGAGTCGCTTCGAAAGGCAGTTGAATTGTGCAAGGGGATGGACCACCTCCCTGCCAATGCCAGGGTCTTTATCAAACCCAATATCGTGTTCTGGACGCGGAAGGTCGCTTTCCCCAAATGGGGCGTGATCACTACCTCGCGCATGGTTGAGGACGCCGTGATCCTCCTGAAGGAACGGGGGATTGAGGACATCACCATCGGAGAGGGGATGGTTGTGGTGACCAGGGACAAGGAAACGCCGGCCCATGCCTTTGAAAGCCTGGGATACAATGAGCTGAACAAGCGATATGGCATCAAGGCCATCAATGTGTTTGAGAGGGAATTCAGGGAGGTGGACCTTGGGAACGGGGAAACGCTCAACTTCAATGCGGATATCCTTGGCAGCGATTTTGTGGTGGACATCCCCGTGCTGAAGACCCATGCCCAGACCGTGGCGAGCCTGGGTATCAAGAACCTGAAGGGGATGATCGATATCAACTCCCGAAAAAAGTGCCACAACGCCGATCCGGAGAAGAATCTCAATTACTGGGTGGCCAGGCTGGCCGATCCCATGCCTCCCATGCTGACGATTTTAGACGGCATCTATACGACCGAGCGGGGCCCGAGCTTTGACGGTCGGATCAGGAGGAGCAACATCATCGTGGCCTCGGCGGATGTCCTCTCAGCCGATATGGTGGGTGCTAAGGTCTTGGGATACGAACCTTCGGCGGTCCCCCATCTGGTCCATGCGGCAAAGAACCGAAACCGGCCCTGCGATCTGTCAGGGGTGGCGGTCGTAGGCGAAAGGATTGAGGATGTGGCCGCCCTTCACAAACACACCTTCCCCTATAATCAGACCGACACGCTCCCCCTCCCCATGGAGAAGATGGGGATCAGGGGTCTTTCCTACCGGAAGTATGACCTGACCCTGTGTACGTACTGCTCGTCCGTCAACGGGGTCGTAATTGCAGCCGTGGCCGGGGCCTGGAAAGGAACGCCCTGGGACGATGTGGAGGTCCTTACCGGGAAGTCCATGTCGCCCACGCCGGGGATGAAGAAGACCATCCTGTTCGGAAAGTGCATGTACCAGCGCCACAAGGACAATCCGGACATCCAGGAGATGATCGCGATCAAGGGGTGTCCGCCTCAGCCCAGGTCGATCGTCGAGGCCTTTCACCGGGCCGGGATAGAGATCAATCCAAGCATCATCGAGAACGCCGATGCGGCACCGGGGTTCTTCATGAACCGGTATGAGGGGAAACCCGAGTTTGAGGCGGCCCATTTCACCGTGACATAACCGGGTTCCCTTTACCATGAAAATACACCCAAACCGTGAATGAACGCCAATGAAGGCGAATAGGGGCAAGGCCGTCGTCGTTCTGTGAGAGAGGCTTGTAGCCTCGATGGTCGTGGCAATCCCGCAGGGCGGGACACTCTCACAAGGGAAACTTCATGCGCGGAGGTGGCGAGAGACCCTCGCCATGAGCATTTACTTGCGCAGGCGGATGGCCTGGGGCGTGATCTCCACCAGCTCGTCCTCATTGATGTAGGCGATGCATTCCTCCAGGCTCATTCGGATGGGGGGGGTGAGGATGACGTTTTCATCCGAGCCTGAGGCCCGTACGTTCGTCAACTTCTTTCCTTTTGCCGGGTTGACCACCAGGTCCTGGGGTCGGCAGTGTTCGCCGATAATCTGGCCCTGGTAGACCCGGATCCCCGGTCCGTAGAAGAGCCTCCCGCGGTCCTGAAGATTGAACAGGGCATAGGCCAC
>JAUPKI010000110.1 GCA_030837545.1 Thermodesulfobacteriota bacterium
ACGCATGGCATCATGTGATGAACCGGGGGCCACGGCAATCCACCGATACCCGGACGACTCGTTCTCCGCTCAATAGACCCATCCCAGGAATCCCAGGCAGATGATATTGGCGATAGAGGCCGTTAGGTAAAGGCACGCCACAAAGGCAATCCTGGCCCGATGGGACCTGAGAGAGAGGACAAGAATAGCGGCCGCATAAAAGTGGAAGTACCCGAAGAAAAAGATCAGCCAGATCCCTTCGAAGCTGCGGTTCCACCAAGGGTATTCCCAGACCAGCAGCCCTCCCTTATTGAGCGCGCATTCAACAAATACACAGAACGCTGCATAGCCAATGGCCCAGAACCATCGATTGGGGATTCCCAAGATTTTTTCGGCTGGATCCTTTGAAAGGGTGTGGCAATAGATGATGCCGGAGATGGCGAACATGAACATGATCTCGATGTTCCAGCCCACCATGGTCCTGAGCGCCGTCTCCCCGGGCACGGTCCAACAGGCGGAGCGTTGTGTAAAATGAAGCACCCAGCCGTTCCAGGTTTCATTGATGAAGTCCATGCCGAAAAGGGTCAGTCCGGCATAGACGGCATCCCAGTTGCCGGATGACCGTGCGGCTTTGATTTCCCGTACGTAGATGTAAAACACAACGGCCAACAGGGGGATGACAACCCACTCGAGCGTAGACAGGTCCCTCAGGTTTTGAAGGGCCAGTTCTGATGCGTGCGTCACAGGATCCTCCTTTCAGGACGAGACAGAGTTTGACAGGATTTTCAGGATAGATATGGCATGTTCTGTCTGTCCAGTCAATCCTGTTGATGCCCCAGGGGTATGAAACAACCATGCGTTTTTGTGGATTCGGATCACTCTGAGGTCTCTGTGAGCTCTGTGAGAGACCTGCCGGGCTATGGCGCATGGGAGGGGTCAGTGGGAGGATGGCCGCCACGGGGCGAATTTGAGGAGGAGGAGCATGCCGGGGATTGCAATCAGGGTGCAGGCGATGAAGAAGCCCTCCCAGCCGAAGTGCTTCACCAGGAAGCCGGTCGGGGCAGAGGCCACGACCCGGGGCACGCCCATGAGGCTGCTGAGGAGGGCGTACTGGGTGGCGGTGAAGCGCTTGTTGGTGATGCTGGCCATAAAGGCCACGTAGGCCGCGGTCCCCATGCCGCCGCTCAGGTTTTCAAAGGCAATGACCCCGGAGAGGAGCGGGACGCTGTGCCCGATCCGGGCCAGGAGGGCAAAACCGGCCGTGGATACTGCCTGAAGAACGCCGAAGATCCAGAGGGACCGGTTGATCCCGAGCCTCAGCATGATCACCCCGCCGATCAGGCTTCCCACCACCGTGGCCCAGAAACCGAAGAGCTTGACCACGGCCCCGATCTCGGTCTTGGTAAATCCGATGTCCAGATAGAAGGGGGTGGTCATGGCGCTGGCCATGGTGTCCCCGATCTTGTAAAGGAGGATGAATGCCAGGATCCAAAGGGCCCCCTGTCGGCTGAAATACTCGGTCAGGGGATCGATGACCGCCTCTCGAAGACGCCTGGGGGCCCCCGCCGGGAGCGGGGGCTCCGGGGCCAGGAGGGTGGTCAGAACCCCGGGGAGCATGCACACGGCCATGATGAGGTAGACCCACGAAAAGGGGATATGGTCCGCCAGGATCAGACCTCCGCCCGAGGCGAGGAGCATGCCCAGCCGGTAGCCGTTCACGTAGAGGGAAGAGCCCAGACCCAGCTCCTCGTCCGAGAGGTCCTCCCTTCGGTAGGCGTCCACCACGATATCCTGGGAGGCGCTGAAAAAGGTTACCAGGAATGCGGCAGCGGCCACCATCCAGGGGCTGGCGCTGGGGTCTGTCAGGCCCATGCCTGCGATCGCCAGAGCCAGGGCCAGTTGGGCCGTGAGGAGCCACCCCCGCCTTCGGCCTAAAAAAGGGAGGGTATAGCGGTCCATAAAGGGGGCCCAGAAAAATTTGGCCGTATAGGGAAGCCCTACCAGGGCCATCAGGCCGATGACGGTCAGGTCGACCCCTTCCTCTGTCATCCACGCCTGGAGGACCGTGATGGTCAGAAGGAGGGGGAGCCCGCAGGAAAAGCCCATGATCAGGGCCACCAACATGCGGCCGCTGAAGATGCTTTTTAGCAGGGATTTCCGCGCGTCAGGGGACATGTGTTGGATTGATGATGGATGATTGTCGATTGTTGATTGAAAGGCGACAGAGAAGCAAAAAATATGGGCTCGGTTTTCTTAATAAAGAGTTCAATGCTCTGGGTCGTTGAGTTGACAGACTGACTTTCCTTTCGGGATTAAGAATTTAGTCGCGAGAAGCGCCGGGTTTGAGGAAGTTTTCACTCAATCGTCAATCAACAATCGACACTCATTCCGTGAGTATCCGCACGGTCTCGGCGATCTCGTCAAAGGATACCTGTTCCCGAAGGGCCTCCATCCGTTTCATGACCTCGGCAAAGCGGACCCCCTCGGCCGCGCTGATCCATTCCAGTTGGAGCCGCTCCGGCCGGATTCCTAATTTGGCCATCTTCTTGTGTATCTTGGCGACCCGCTTTTCGGTCCAGTGGTTGGCGTCAATATAGTGGCAGTCGCCAATATGACACCCGCTCACCAGAATCACGGGGGCCCCCATTCTAAACCCCTCCCAGACAAACTTCTCGTCGACCCGTCCCGAGCACATGGTCCGGATGATCCGCACATTGGGCGGGTACTGGAGTCTCGAGACCCCGGCGAAGTCGGCCCCGGCATAGGAGCACCAGTTGCAGGCAAAGGCCAGGACCTTTTCCTTGGAGTCTTCTTCAAGGAGGGCATGGACCTGATGGAGGATCTGGTCGTCGGTGAAGTGGTTCATGACAATGGCGTCAAAGGGGCACTCGGCCGCGCAGGTCCCGCACCCGGCGCAGGCGGCCGTATTGACCACGGCCGGGGTCTTCCGCTTGACATCCACGCTGATGGCGTTGTAGGGGCAGACCTCTGCGCATTTGCCGCACGACTTGCACGCCTCGGCCACCACCATGGAGGTGATCGGCTCGGTGGTGATCTCTCCCTTGTGCATGAGGCGGATGGCCCGTGCCGCGGCAGCCGAGGCCTGGGTCACGCTCTCCTTGATATCTTTCGGGCTTTCCGCACATCCGGCATAAAAGACCCCCCGGGTCGCGGCGTCCACCGGCTGGAGCTTGGGGTGAGCCTCTAAGAAGAAGCCGTCCGGGGTGAGCTGGAGACCCAGCATCTCCTGGAGTCGCTGGGTGCTCGAGGCCGGTTTCATCCCCAGGGCCAGGACCAGCATATCTAAGTGGTGGGTTTCGAGTTTGCCGGTGGCCGTGTTTTCCACCGATACGATGAGTCCCCTGTCCGGTCCTTCCGCCACCGTGCCCGGAAGGCCCCTGAGGTAGTGCACCCCTAACCGCCGACTCCGGGTGTAGAGGTCTTCGAACCCCTTTCCAAAGGCCCGTATATCGATGTAGAAGACCTTGATATCCACGCCGGGATAGTGCTCTTTGAGCATCAGGGTGCTCTTCACCGTGTTCATGCAGCAGATGTTGGAGCAGTAGCTCCCCCCCCTTTTAGCGGAACGGGACCCCACGCACTGGACAAACCCGATGGACCGGGGCGGTTTTCGGTCTGTAGGACGGAGGACCTCTCCCCCGGTCGGCCCCCCGGCATTGATGAGCCGTTCGAATTCAAGGCTGGTGACCACGTTCGGGAACCGGGTGTAGCCGTACTCATCCATCTCTGTGGGGTCATAGACCTCGAGTCCCGTAGCCACCACAATGGATCCTACAGTCTCCACGATCTCCTCGTCGGACATGTGGAAATTGATGCACCCCTTGTCGCAGGCCTCCACGCACTTGGCGCAGACCACCGGATTGTGACCGAGACACTCGGCGATGTTGATGACATAGGCCGAGGGGACGGCCTGGGGAAAGGGAGAGAAGATGGCCCGGCGGGAGGAAAGGCCCAGGTTGAACTCGTCCGGACGCACCACCGGGCAGACCTTGGCGCATTCGCCGCACGCGGTGCACTCCTTTTCGTTCACATAACGGGCCTTTTTCAGAATCCTGACGTCGAAGTTGCCGACATAGCCCTTGACGTCGACCACTTCGCTGAGGGTGTAGAGGGTGATCCGGGGATGTCGACCGACATCCGTCATCTTAGGCCCCAGTATTCAGATGGAACAGTCCATGGTGGGGAAGGTCTTGTCCAACTGGGCCATGACCCCGCCGATGGTGGGCCGCTTCTCCACCAGGACCACGTCATAGCCGTTGTCCGCCAGGTCGAGGGCCGCCTGGATCCCCGCCACGCCGCCCCCGATCACCAGAGTTCGCGGGGTGAGGGGAAGCGTGTCCTCCTGGAGCGGTTGAAGAAGCCGTATTCGCGACACGGCCATCTTGACCAGGTCCTGGGCCTTTCGCGTGGCCCCTTCGGGGTCCTTCATGTGGACCCAACTGCACTGCTCCCGCAGGTTGGCCATCTCCAGGAGGTAGGGATTGAGCCCGGATGACTGGAGCATCTGTCTGAAGGTGGGTTCGTGGAGCCTCGGAGAACAGGACGCCACCACCACCCGGTCCAGTTCGTACTCCCGAATGTCGTCCTTGATCTGCTGCTGGCCCGGCTCTGAACAGGCATACCCGATGTCCTTTGAGACGATCACATCGCTCAGGAGGGCGGTCGACTCGGCCACCCGCCGGCAATCCACGGTCTGGGCGATATTGAGTCCGCAGTGACAGACATAGACCCCGATGCGGGGGTTTTCAGCCGCAGGTTCCGTCTCCTTGACAAGCACAGTTGCTTCCATTTCTTCCTCCCGAAATCCCCTACTCCCATTCGATGGTCTTGGCCAGGACGCTGGCGAGGTCCATCATCTCCATATGAAGCTCCTCGCCCAAGAAGGGGTCCTCCATGGCGCAGCGGAGATGGATCTGACATTTGGGACAGGCCGTGACGAGGAGATCGCTCCCTGTGCCATGGGCCTGCCGGAGACGCTTGACCTGAAGGGCCTTGCTGAATGCATCGCACCCGACCCAGGCGCTGTTGCCGCAGCAGATGGCGCTGGTCCCATGCTCCGGCATCTCGTCGAAGGAGACGGGATTCAGCCGCCGGATCAGTTTCCTCGGGAGATCCGGCCGATTTTCAAAGCGGCTCAACCGGCAGGGGTCCTGAAAGGTCAGTTTCCGGCCCAGTTCCTTGAAACTGATGGCCCCTTTGTCGATCTCTTTTTCGATCAGATCAAAGATGTGAGTGACCTTGAACCCCGGCTCGACCCCCTGTTGCGGGTAGTCCCTGGCAAGGGTCCGGTAACACTCGGGACAGGCGGTGATGACCTCTTCGATCCCCATGTCGCGAAGGGCGCGCACATTCAACTGCGCCAGCTTTCCAAAGTTCTCCCGGTCCCCGGACCAGAGCAAGTCGTGGCCGCAGCAGCGCTCATTCATCAGAAGGGCCGGATGGATATCGAAGAAATTGAGGAGTCGCAGGCTGTCCACCAGGATGTCGCGGGTCTTGACCCCCAGATGGGTCCTGAAAAAGATATCAAAATAGGGGGCGCATCCCCCAAAAAAAAGGATCTTGCTGTCCGGGTCCGTTTGAATGTCTTCGGGGAGCCACTCCCAGTGCCGCATCTGGAGGTCCTCTGATGTCATGGTCCGCATCAGGGATTGAAAAAATCCCCCATGGGCCGTGTGGTTGTTGGAGCCGCTCGTTGCCAGGTAATGGCGTAGATCGCGGATGAACCCGGCAAAATCGACGGCCGACGGGCAACGGTCATAACAGAGTCCGCAGGTGAGACACGACCAGATGTCCTTCTGGACCGCTGGGGCGTCGATATGTCCGGCAATCACCTCGCTGGCGATCCCCCTCGGCGAGAAGGGCTTCCCTGCGAGGGTCAGGGGGCAGGCGGACGAGCATTTTCCGCAGTCCTGGCAGGCATAGACGTCGTGGGCCGCCACAATCTCCTGTATGGCATTGTTCCCTTCGATCAGCAGGGTCTTTTCCCCGGCAGGGGCGATGGGGCTGGGGCCCATTTCCCGTATTTCCGTTGTAAAGTCCTGGAGAAAAGAGAGGAGACGTTCCGGTTCATCGGGGAGAAAGGTGGCCAGGCGAAGGCGGTCCTTCCCCAGGCCCAGCAGCTCCAGTATCCCCCGGGCGTCTTCCACATGGTCCTGTGCATTGGATGATCCGGTGCCGTACCGACAGGAACCGGGGTGACACCCCACCAGGGCCACGCCGTGGGCCCCCATCTCAAAGGACCTGAGAAGAAGGGCCTTGCTGATCCTCCCCGCGCAGGGGATCCGGACCATCTTGATCTCATCCGGGATCCGGGCGGCCGTATCCTGAAGCGTCTGATAGGCCGCATGGGGCCCCCAGTTGCACATGAAGAGAATAATATTAAAATCGGTCATAAGATTTAAGGCGCAAGGCATAAGGAGTGTGGAGTGTAACGTGTGAAGTTAAAAGTTGAAATCGGAATCTTCCCTTTCTTAACTTTAGGCACTTCAAACTCTTAACTCCAAACTTGATAAACCAGCATCCAGTATCCAGTCGTCCCGCATCAAAAGCCAGAGGTCAGTAGTCAGAGGTCAGAAAACCCACCATCCGAATCATCCGAATCATCCACTCATCCAACCATCCCCGACGAAGGGTGTTATCTCCATATTCCCCACTCGACTGCTCGACCCCTCAACCCCCCACTCCATCGGAGGAGCTGACCAGCACCGCGCCGAGGAGTTCCTCCAGATAGCCCTGGTTTCTGTAGGGGCTGTCCGCGGCATTGGAAGGGCATACGGAGATGCAGTTGCCGCATCCCTTGCAGAGGGCCTCGTCGACCTTTGCCACCCATCCGCCCACCCCGTTTGGGTGAAGGGTCACGGCCTGATAGGGACAGACGCGGGTACAGCGTCCGCAGCCCCGGCACCGGTCCGCGTCCACCACCACCGTGAATCCCTTGCTCTGTCTGGGCCCCCGGGGCATGATGGCCGCGGCCAATGCGGCAGCCGCAGCCCCGGCCCTCCGCTGAGACACAGGTATCCCTGAGGAGCAGGCAGTGAAAAGCCCTGCGATGGGGGTGGCGCCCGGTGAAGAAAAAGGGATCCCCGAGATGCCGCTCTTCTGGAGCGACGATGGAAGGATAAAACTCGGGAGACCTTTCTGGGGGATATAGGGGGTCACCCTCTTTGCCCTGTCCCCTAAGATGATCGCCCCCACCTGCATGGCCTGAGAAAACCCGCCGGTCTCTACAAAAATCTGAAAATCGCCCAGGTTGCCGGTCATGCCATTGACCCTGGAGCCTTCGAAACAATGGACGTTCGGGTGATCCAGTCGGGTTGACAGGGGTTTCTCCCGCGTCCCGAACAGAAACACCTCAAACCCGGCAGATGCCAGGGCCAAGGCGCTGCTGAGCGCCGCCTCGGACTCGCCGATGATCGCGGTCGCGAAATTGTATATCCTCACCGGCGCGGGGAGGGGCCGAAGGCTCCTGGCCCTGCCGATGGAGCGATCGATCAATCCGGTAACTCGCTTCAGGGCCGCGTCCCGGTCATGGGCCAGATAACGAAGAGCCTCCCCTCTCAGGTTGCAGGTCTCCACCATGGCCCGGCTCACGCCTGTGCCATGGAAGAGGGCGTCCTTCAACCGGCCTCGCTGATCGGTGCAGGCGCTGCATACAAAGTCGAGGGGGCAGCAGACGCAGGAGGCAAGGACCACACGGGTCAGGCCCTTTTCGCGGATCGCCCGCAGGATGCCCGCCGTCCCCTCGGCCACGCATGCCGACGGCATGACCTCCGCATGGACGATCTCCCCTCTTTGGGTCAGGGCCTCCACATACTGATTCATCTCGTCCAGCCAGCCGAAGGCGTCGTTGCACCGGCAGACAAAGACCCCCATGCGGATCTCAGGGGAGAGTTCGGGGTCCGGGGGGAGGAAGGAGACGCCCCGACCCCTGGGCCGCTGGGATGTCCCGCCCAGCAGGACCAGGGCCTGGGCCGCAGCGGCAAACCCACGAACGAGCATGGCGTTCACATCCGCCTTGGCGGCCCTGGGACCATAGGCCCTGAGCACATCTTCTCCCTTGATCCTGCCGGGCAGGACATCCGGATCCGCGATAATCACGACCCCGGCGTGCTCTACCGTCTCTTCGGCCTCCTCCTGGTGATGGATCGCGTTCAGGGGACCGCAGGCCTCGGTACAGAGGAGACACTCGGAACAGATCCCGCACTGGAGACAGCGTTCGGCCTCGAATACAACCTGGGATTCGCTGAGACCCAGGGCCACCTCCGAGAAGTTGTCCTTTCGAATAGACGGCTGTCTCTCGGGCATGGTGGGTCGGGCAAGGGACGGGATGTCTTCGGGGATCTTTGAATAGTCCCTGTCTTCAGGTCGCGATGTCCCGTTCGAGGCGATCGACTCACCGCTGAGGGCTGCGTGGACCGAACGGGCCGCCATCCGGCCCGAGGCCATGGCTTGCACCACGCTGGAAGGGCCTGTTACCCCATCGCCTGCAGCATACACGCCATCCATATGGGTGCGTCCGTCGCCATCAACCTTGAGGAAACCGTGAGACGTGGTCTGAAGGCCGGGGTCGCCGTCTTGGCCGGACAAGGTCCCGGCGGGAAAGGGACCTGACTGACCGATGGACACAATGGCCCTGGAGAACGGGAGATCGAAGGGCTCTGATTCGGGAATGATGACCGGCCATTCAATCCCGCTCGCATCCGGAGGACCCGGTTGTGTGGGACGGCAGGTCAGATGGGTCAGCCCTCCATTCACGCCGGCAAAGGCCGTCACCTGGGTCTGATCGATGATATGGATTCCCTCCTCCTTTGCCTGCTTGACCTCTTCTCTGTCTGCCGGTATCCGATCTTCGGAAAACCAGGAGACGATGGTAACCTCTGCGCCCAGCCGTCTCAGGGTGCGGGCCGCATCAAAGGCGGCGTTTCCGTCGCCGATGACGGCGATCGCCTCCCCCTTTGCGACCCCCGGCTGCCCCATGTCTTGCGACCCGGTTCCAACTCCCTCACGATAAATCCGGTTCAGCAGCGACAGGCATCCTTCGATGCCTGTCAGGGCCTCTCCCGACACGCCCAATTTCCTGTCGCTCCAGGAGCCCACAGCCACGATCACCGCGTCGAACTCATCTCTGAGACGGCCCATGGAATCGGACAGGTCCATCTCGCGAGAGACGACAAAAGAAACCCCGCACCTTTTAATATACGCGAGATCGTCATCCAGGACATCTCTCGGAAGACGGTGCGGACCAATCCCGTAACGAAGGAGGCCGCCCAGCTCCGCCTCCCTCTCAAATACCGTTACCGGGTAGCCGAGCCGGGTCAGATCAGCGGCAGCGGCCAGTCCGGCCGGCCCTGATCCCACCACGGCGACCCTTTTCTTCCTTTCAGGCATGTCCCGGGCAGGCGGTTCATGGGGATTTGTCGGCCGTCCTTCGGGCGGATGGTCCCTATCGTAGTCTGCCACAAAGCGTTTGATATCCCGAATGGCAATGGGTTCGTCCAGTTCGCCCCGTCGGCAGGCCGCCTCACAGGGGTGGGTGCAGATCCTTCCACAGATTCCAGGGAGGATATTGTCCCTTCGGACCACCTCGAGGGCCTCGTGAAACCGGCCGACCCGCGTCAGGGCGATATAGGCCTGGGCATTGACGCCTAAGGGGCAGTTGGCCTGGCAGAGGGGCTGACGAACCTTGTCGATGACCGGGCTGCCTGGAAGGGCCCGTCGGCCCGAGAAACGTATCGGTTTTCCCCCGTCCGGAAGGGAGACCGGACAGACCTGGACACAGCGGCCGCACAGGACGCAGCGCTCTGGATCGATATAGGTCGGGGAGGGCCGAATCCTTGCTCGAAAGCCCTGCGGGGTATGCTTGAGCGACAGTACCCGCGCCGGCAGGATGCAGCGGATGCCGGGATTGCGCAGGATTCGAATGAGGCCGGGACGGTATGCAAAATTGAAGGGGAGGCCCGATGCCAGCCGCCATGCGTCGTCGGCCAGTTTCCGGTCCAGATCCGGGTCCGGGTCCGCCAGGATGACCGGAATGCCCAGTTCGCCCAGTTTGCTGGCGGCCGCGATCCCCGCAGGCGTGGCGCCGACGATAATCACCCTGTGGAGCCGATCTTTGGGACGCGCCATGGTCAGGCCCCTGCCTTGCCGCTGGCCTTCTTCTCCCGTCCCTTGAGCACGGCCAGTCCGTAATCACACCCTTTGTTGAAGGCAGTCGCGTTCATTTCCTCAGTTCCTTTGGGCACAGATTTCACCACCGCGTCACGGGCGGCATCCACAGATACCGCGCCCGTAACCGCAGTAAAAAAACCCAGCATGATGATGTTGGCCAGCATGATCCTCCCCAGCTCTTCGGCCATGCGCGAAGAAGGGATCGAAAAGAAATCTCCGGAAACCCCTTTCGGCTGAACCAGGTCTTTGTCTATCAGCAGGGTCCCTCCCTCCTTCATCTGGCCGATGAACTTGTCAAATCCGGCCTGGGACATACAGACCAGGACATCCGGGCGTCTCACATAGGGGTAATGGATGGCCTGATCGGCGATGATGACCTGGGCGCTGCACGCCCCGCCCCGGGCCTCCGGCCCGTAGGCCTGGACCAGGGTGCTCTGACGGTGGTCGCCGATGACGGCGGCCTTGCCGAGGATGCGGCCTGCCAGCACGATCCCCTGGCCGCCGAACCCGGTAAACACAATCTCCTGCCTTTGGCCGCCCTTGTTCGCTTGCGTCATGGCTTCGACCCTTTCATCTCTTCCAACAGCTCTTTGGGCCGGCATACCGTGTCGTATCTGTCGGTACAGGTGGGACGTTCGGTCTCGATGAATTTCCCCAGAATAACCCCCTTGTCAAAATCGATATCCAGTTCCCACGGCCTCGCGTCGTTTCGAATGAGGGTCCGCTCCTGGTAGATCCGCATGGAATCCATGGCCTTTTCCTTGTTTCGTCGGCCGTAATTGACCGGGCAGGGGGAAAGGACCTCCACAAAGGAAAATCCCCGGTTCAAAATGGCCTCCTGGATCGACTCCATGAGGTCCCGTGCATGGAGGATCGTCCATCGGGCGATATAGGAGGCCCCGGATGCATACGCCAGAAGGGGAAGGTTGAAGGGGGCATCCGGATTCCCTGCCGGCGTCGTGGTCGTCCTGGCCATAAAAGGAGTGGTGGCCGCCACCTGCCCCCCTGTCATCCCGTAATTAAAATTGTTGACGCACACCACCGTGAGGTCCACATTGCGTCGCGCCGCATGGATAAAATGGTTGCCGCCGATGGCAAAGAGGTCGCCGTCGCCGCTGAAGACCACCACGTTGAGTTCCGGGTTGGCCAACTTCATGCCGGTGGCAAAGGGGATGGCCCTCCCGTGAGTGGTGTGATAGGAATCCAGATTTACATACCCGGCCCCCCTCCCCGAGCAGCCGATCCCTGAGATCATGACCGTTTTCTCGAGGTCGATGCCGCTTTTCTTCATGGCGGTGAGGCAGGCGGAAAATGCCGTGCCGATGCCGCATCCGGGACACCAGATGTGGGGGATCCGGTCGGTCCGCAGGAGATCATCCAGGGGGTGTCTGAGCTGTTTGTTGGGCTGGTTCATGGAGTTCCGAGTGAGCTAAATTGCCTAAAATGAATGAAGTTAATGGCTATCATTCATTCAATGTTCGATGTTGGATGTTCTACGTTCATTCTCGCTAAAAGTGTTCTTTCAGGGCCTGAATGACGTCGTCAGGGGGGATGATGGTGCCCCCCGGGTGGCCCACCAGGAAGGCGGGGGCCCTGCCGGCCGCGCATCGTTCCACCTCCAGGTGCATCTGGCCCAGGTTGAGTTCCACAGTGAGGAACCCCTTGACCCGCTTGGCCAGCTCCCGTATCTGGGACTCGGGGAAAGGCCATACCGTGATCAGCCGAAGGAGGCCCGCCCGGATCCCCTGATCCCGGGCCTCGTCCACAGCCGCCAGGCTGGTCCGTGCGGACACACCATACGACACAATCACAATGTCTGCGTCCTCGAGTCGGTAGGCCTCGGTCCGTATAATGTCGTCGAGATTGCGGCGTATCTTGCCCACGAGCTGGTTCATCATCCATTCCTGGGCCTCAACCGTCATCACCGGATAGCCCCGCTGATCATGGGTGAGCCCCGTGACATGGATATGATACCCCTCGCCAGCAGCAGCCATGGGGGCCACGCCGTTGGGGCCGGCTTCGTAGGGATTAAAACGGTCCTTTCTCCCTTTTGGACTGGGCCTCGAGACCGTCTGGATGGTCTTGGCATCCGGTATGACCACCCGCTCGCTTAGATGTCCAATCATTTCGTCGGTCATGATCAGGACAGGGACACGATAGGTCTCACTCAGGTTGAAGGCGTCGATGGTCTGATAAAAGATCTCCTGGGGCGAGGACGGGGCCAGTGCAATGATCTCATAATGGCCGTGAGACCCCCACCGGGCCTGCATCATATCGCCCTGGGCCCCCTGGGTGGGAAGTCCCGTAGAGGGGCCGGCCCGCTGGACATTGACCAGGACGCAGGGGGTTTCCGTGCAGATAGCCAGGCCCAGATTTTCCATCATGAGGCTGAAGCCGGGGCCTGAGGTGGCGGTCATGCTCTTGACCCCTGCACATGAGGCGCCGATCACAGACGCAATGGCCGCGATCTCGTCTTCCATCTGGATAAACGTCCCCCCCACCTCGGGGAGCCTTCCCGAGATATGCTCGGCAATCTCTGTGGCAGGGGTGATCGGGTATCCGCCGAAAAACCGGCAGCCCGCGGCCAAGGCTCCCTCGGCGCAGGCCACATCGCCGGTCATGAAATACTCGCCTGTGAGCACGGCCGGCCTCATGCGGCCTCCCTTTCTTTAGGGACAGGGAGAGGCTGATCTATGGGGGCCTCAATCGAATAGATGGCAAACTCCGGGCAGATGATCTCGCAGAAATGGCAGTTCACGCACTCGTCCGGTTTCCTGACAGCCGGGGGATGATAGCCTTTGGCATTGAACCGGGTAGAGAATTCGAGGACATGCCGCGGGCAGAATTCAATGCAGTACCCACACCCCTTGCACCGGTCTTCCATGACATACACAACACCTGTACTAATCTGAATTTCTTCCGAATCAAACGGAACCCGCCAGAATTCCATAGACCTTCTCTCAAATCATTACTGGTTATAACGGGTCTCAAGCCCGAAAGGGCCAAATTATATTCCCTTCGATTCGGGTGTCAAGACAAAAGAATGGATCAGACGGCAACCCGGGGAGAAACCGGCAGAATTTTAAGGGGGGTATCTGAGCATTGCTCTTCAGGTCTTCTCAATTGACAACATGTTCCAAGAGAACTCATCGTTCGAGATCCGCAGGTGGCGTGGATCGCCGCTCCGGGCCAAGGAAGGGGCTCTGGTCGTCGAGGCATACCTCGAGGGAGGATTGGATCGCTAATCCTTATCAACTCGATGTCTTTGCCCCTTACTGGAATCCGGCTTTACGCAGGGCGTCCATCCGACGTTCCAGGTGGGTTGGGTCTTTATATCCGTAAGTGCCTAACTTGCCGACCCGCTCCAACGAAAATCCGGGTTCCAGGGTGCGCACCTCTTCTGCGTGTTTTCGCGCCTTTTCTTCCTGACCCAGTTCCCCGTAGACCTCTGCCAGAAACAGGTGTGCCGTGCTGAGTGGAAATTCCTCTTTTTTGGCACGGTCAAGGAGTTCCTTATAAGTTGCAATGGCTTCATCGTAATGCCCCGTCATGCGGTAGGCGGCGCCCAGCCACATCAGATAGTAGGCGGGGTAATAGGGGTGGAGCCGCATGGCCCGCTTGACCAACGAGATGGCCTCGTCGAATCGGCCAACCGCGTTCATGGTGGCCGCCAGAAGCACATGGGCCTGGGCATTGGTGGGACCGAGGGCAAGCGCTTTTTGCCCTTCCTTAATGGCCTCTTCATACCGATGTTGTCGGGAATAGATATTTCCTAACAAGGCATGGACATCGGCATCGGAATCATCCATTGCCACGGTTTTCCGGGCGATCTGAACGGCCTTCTTGAACGACTCGGAAGGCGATGGGCTGTATCTGGATGCGACAAGGTGGGTCCAGGCCAGTCTCACCCAGGCCCAGACATACCCTGGGTCCAGTTCCACTGCCCGCTGGAAAAGCGCCATGGCCTTGGCGTTGTTTTCTTTGGAAGGGCGCTCAAATAGGTTCAACCCCCTGACCGCACAATTCCAGGCCTCCAGATTTGTGGTCGATTGGCGGCTTATCCTGGCCTGTTCCCCTTCCGTGAGCTTTACCTGGAGTTCGACGATAATCTGATGGGTGATCTCATCCTGCACGACAAAGAGGTCTTTCATATCCCGGTCATATTTCTCCGACCAGAGGTGGTGCCCGGTGGCGGCATCGATGAGTTGAGCCGTAACCCTGATCCGGTTGCCAATCACCTGGGCGCTTCCTTCCAATACATAGCGTACACCCAGATCTTTTCCCACCTCTTGAACCTTTACCGGTTTTCCCTTGTACGTGAATGTGGAGTTACGGTCGATGACAACCATTTCAGAAACCTTGGACAGGGCTGAAATGATGCTTTCGGAGATTCCGTCGGCAATGTAATCCTGGGCCGGGTCTCCGCTCAGGTTGTCAAAGGGCAGCACTGCAATGGACGGCTTCTCAGACAAAGGAAAGATCGTGTTTTTCACAGAGGCCGCTTCCCGGGCAGGACGACGAAAGTGATCATGCCAGACCCAGGCCGCCATCGCCGCCAGAATGAGGATAATGCCCGCGGCCGCCATCGCCTTGCGTCCTCGCACCGGCAGCCTCCTTCCCTTTTCAACCCCTCGGGCCACTGTGACCCTTGGCTCCATCAATACCCGATAGGCCCCAACCGGTTTGGCGATGTTCTTCACATCCTTCTCGCCCAGGAACTCATACCCGAGGGGCAGCTTGGTTTCGATGTGGTCAAAGGCGGTCTTGGAGACGCAAATCCCTCCGGGGTCTGCCAGGGACTCCAGCCTGGCGGCAATGTTGACGCCATCCCCGTAAATCCGTCCTTCTTCCTCAATCACATCTCCCAGGTTGATGCCGATACGAAACGCCATCCTACGGTTTTCAGGCAGCTCCGCGTTGCGGGTCTGGAACTCCTTTTGAACGGCCACAGCGCACTGAACGGCGTCCACCACGCTTGCAAACTCAGCCAGCAGGTTGTCTCCGGGAGAATCCACGACCCGGCCACGGTGTTGCCGGATCAGTTCGCTCATGATTTTTCGGGAGGTGGTGATAGCCTCGACGGTTGCGGCCTCATCTTCCCCCATCATGCGGCTGTAACCGGCCACGTCCGCGCTGAAGATCGCGCTGAGCTTTCGTTTATAGTCATTTACAGGCATGGAACCTATCCCTATTAAGGATTGAAAGCAGTAGGCATGAATAAAACAGGGTGTAACCGTTCACGGGTTCAAAGGTTTCCCGCTGCAGCGGGATTCAAGGTTGCAATTTTGTCCCCGGATTTGATTTCTTGGGCGTATTCATATGAGAGGCGCCTGGATTCATCGTCTCGTATATGGAGATTGACGGCCCAGAGCACGCCGTTTTTACGAAGTCAGTCCCGCTTTAAAGCGGGATTTGGAAGGCGTTCGGGAATTTAATTCCGTCCCTGTCCTTACCCTTGAATCCCGCTGAAGCGGGAAACCCGGAACCTGTGAACCCTTACAACAGGGTTCAATGATGTCAGCATATAAGGACCGGCAGACGGAAAACAGCATGGGTCCGAAGGCTTCATGATATGGCCTTCTAACGATATCTATCCATCATTGAACCCACAAAGGCTGAGGTTATCTTGCTGGATTAGTTACAGATTGTTTGATAAGAGAAGCGATCATAGCCATTAACGCTCCATGTCAACCACTTGTCAAGTGAAATCGGATTTCTCAAACCCAAGATGGGTATGGGGCGAGTTGGTAGTTTTTGCATTTTGCCAGCGAAAAATTTCCTCCCGCAGGTTTTTAGGGCCTTTATGGTACCAACAACTGCGGCAGTTGGCCGATGGGCAAAAAAATGCCCCGCCCATTTTTTTGTCGGCACAGTGGTAAACCTCGCTACCCGCATTGGCCGTAGGCAGCTCGCAAGCTATCTTATCCGCGAGCGCGGAAGTCGATTCTTATATCGAATCTCCACAACCCACCAGTTTTAGCTTGACTATTTTGCTATTTTTCTTTTAGAATTGTAATTAAGCAATTAGAATTTCTATATAAAGAGGATGGTTTCGCCGTGCCGTCGTTACAATATTCGGACTGCCAAACGCGACCCTTCCACCTGGAACGTAACCGTGTTGACATGCGCAACATCCTTGATCCTTTAATGACTGAGGTTCCATTAACAAGGCCGAATGTGCCTCCTCGTCCAGGATAACCTATTGACGTCATGGACCACGAATTGCGTGGTTCATGGCCTTTTACCAGGTCATCAAGAAGTGTC
This sequence comes from Thermodesulfobacteriota bacterium, assembly GCA_030837545.1. Classification (GTDB taxonomy): domain Bacteria; phylum Desulfobacterota; class DSM-4660; order Desulfatiglandales; family Desulfatiglandaceae; genus AUK324. Next base: position 16,432 of record JAUPKI010000110.1, read on the forward strand.
CAAAAATAAAAATACAGCACTCGGATGGGAGCGATAAAATGGAGAGGAGTAAGGCTTTAAGAATGCCTGTGAGGCAGGGTGATGGCCATGAGCCCTCAACGGATGTGGACCTGGAAGAAAAAAGGACCTTTATAAACACTATAGGTTCTATCGCGGCTGTCTCAGAAGTAGATTCCACCTCCGCACTCTGTCTGTTCCGCCATGAAGACTTGGCTCGCACATTAGAAAATGCCAGGCCGGTCGATAAAACAGCCCTGACAAATATACTCAACCACATTCATTTTATGGATGGGAGTCTCTCCGTGCAGCTACGACGTCCCGAATATAGTGAAAGCTTACTTATAAAGGTTAGACCGAAGCCTTGCCTTGGCACAGAACTGACCTGCGACTTCGTAGACCAAAACTTCACGGGAACAGATTTGACGAAATATGAATTCCTCAATCTCATTGTCGATGATAACCCATCGGTGATATTTGTCCCGGCTGTCCTACAGAGGGTGGGTAAGAATGATTTTTCCGTCCAATTGCCTGAGGAAAGCTTCGCTGTCGATCAGCGTCAGACAAAAAGGCATCTTTCTTCGGGCGTAGATGCCGAGTTGGTAAAGGGGGGGCGTGTCATCAAGGGAAAATTGCTTGATTTCAGTGCCAAAGGATTCCGTATCGGCTTGTCCCTGATGCCTTCCAGCGCTATTTACCGGTCACATAAGGGTATATTGACCCTGTTGCATTTAAGAAGAGACGGGTGTCTCTTATTTTCAGGCCTGTGTTCCTGTATCCGTCAGCACGAAAGCCCGTCCTTCACAGAGATTGTCCTGACACCCTGCGATGATCAGGCCAAACGGTCCGATAGAAAGCAGATCAGAAATCCGGCAGGGAGTATCTTTGCGACACCGGTTATCAATTTCATCCATCCCTTCTTTGGGAAGGTTGTTGAATTCGATATTTCGGATATTTCAACTTCAGGCTTTTCTGTATATGAAAGGTTGGATGAGGGTCTCCTCATACAGGGGATGATCGTTCCGGAGCTAACGATTGAGTTTGCCGGAGCCTTAAAAATAAGATGTTCTGCCCAGGTCGTATATCGCTTAGAGGAAGGTGATAAAGGCGTTCGCTCAGGCTTTGCCATTCTCGATATGGATATCGACTCCTACACCCGGCTGGTCCACATCCTGGCAAATTCAATAGATCCTTATTCCCGGGTTTCTAACAAGGTGGACATGGATGCATTGTGGGAGTTCTTCTTCGATACAGGCTTTATTTATCCCAAGAAATACGGCCTGATCCAGTCTCAAAAGGAAACATTTAAGCAAACCTATCAGCGGCTATACAACAATAATCCAGAGATTGCCAGACACTTTGTTTACCAGAAAAACGGACGGCTTTTCGCCCACATTTCAATGGTGAGGGCCTATGAGCGGGCATGGATGATTCATCATCATGCCGCAAGGAGCCTGGAAGGAAAAAGAGCCGGATTTGCAGTGTTGAAACAGATCGTGTTGTATCTAAACGATATGCATCGACTTCCCTCCACCAAGATAGATTATATGATGGTTTATTTCCGTCCTGAAAACAAATTTCCAGATAGCGTATTCGGTGGATTTGCCAGGTCCCGAGAGAATGTAGGGGTCTGCTCCATGGATCTTTTTTGCTATCTGCCCTATACGGCCATCCCGCTGAAAACCAGCCTCCCCAATGGGTGGCGCCTCGACGAGTGCTCGGAAATGAATCTGTGGAAGCTGAATCTTTTTTACCGAAGGTGTTCGGGTGGGCTCTTCATGGATGCCCTCGGTATGGTTCAGAAAAGCCACAGTGAAAAATTCCTTGAGGAAGCGTATGGACGGCTCGGTTTTTTGAGGAAATGGACAGCATATTCGCTTGAATATCAAGGAGAACTGGCGGCTGTCCTGATCGTCAACCAATCCGATTTCGGGTTCAATCTTTCCGAATTGCTCAATGGCATTCAGGTGTTGCTGATAAATCCGGAACACGTGTCCTGGAGTATTTTATCAACAGCCATTGGTCAGTTGCTCAAAGAGCACCGTATGGAAAAAGTATCTATACTCTTTTTCCCGTCCGACGATGTCAAGGCGAAGGATATCCCTTTCGAAAAGCATTATCAATTGTGGATCTACGATGCCCGTTTTGTTGATCAATTTGTCCAATATATGAAAAGAAAATTCAGAATAAAAGATTGGTAGACGGCCCTTTCATGAACAATCATCCTCTATACAACAGCCGGATTATCAGAACCTACGTGGAATACTTGCGGAAACACTATCCTGACTTAGCAATTGATTCTATTTTGGCCCAGGCAGGAATGACCGCATCTGAAGTACAGGATGGGGCACACTGGTTCACGCAAACCCAGGTCGACCGCTTTTATAAAAGTGCGCTGTCAGAAACAGGGAATCCAAATATTGCCAGAGAGGCTGGACGCTTCTCAGCATCTGCTGAAGGTCTCGGCGCCGCAAAACAGTATACCCTGGGCTTATTGAACCTGACATCCATCTATTTACTGATGGGAAAACTATACCCCCTTTTGAGTCGCGGAGCGGATGTCCAAGCAAAAAGGCTCAAATCCAACAAGGTGGAAATCATTGTCACTCCTAAACCGGGTGTGGATGAAAAGCCCCACCAGTGTGACAACCGGATAGGCTTCTTTGAAGCTATCGCAGAATTCCTCAATAAGGAGCCCGCCAAGGTGGAACACCCCTCGTGTTTTCACAAGGGTGATAGTTGCTGTCAGTATATCATTACCTGGGAAAGAAGCCCTGCGCACAGATGGAAGCAGGTCAGGAATTATGCTTTTCTGATCGGGATGATGGCGTCTCTTGCACTTTTCTTTCTCCTGCACCTTAAGACATGGGGGCTCTTTGTCCTCATTGCAGGCCTTCTAACAATCTCCTTTGCCTTTTGCTGCCAGTACATTGAAAAAAAAGAGCTGATCCATACCTTAAAAACCCAAGGCGATGCAGCCAAGGACCTTCTTGAGGAAACGAATATTCGGTATAACCATGCGATATTTATTCA
>JAUPKI010000111.1 GCA_030837545.1 Thermodesulfobacteriota bacterium
AAGTACAACCGTCATGGTCAACTGTTTCAGAACCGTTACAAATCCATCATCTGCCAGGAAGATGCCTATCTAAGGGAACTGGTTCGATTATGCTGTCGAGCGGGGAGAACTGCTAACCAAAAAGGAAAAATATGATTTGGTCAGCTGATTTCTTAGTTTCTTATGGACGTCCCGAACGTCCCACAAACGTAAACAGGTGGTCGTCGATGCCCTCATGGAAGGCTTCGTGGTCCCTGCCGCCGATCTCCAGAATACTCCTGTCTCGGCCGATATCCTTCAGGGAAACCTTTTCCCAGGACTCGGCAAGGCTCATGTCAAGGGCCTTTGCCATGGCCTCTTTGCTGGTCCATACTCTGACGGATGCCTCGATGTCACCCAATGGCGACGCTTCCACCAGTAGCCTCTCCTTTTCATTCATATAGATTTCCCGGGACCTGCATACCCTTTCAGAGATCTCTTCCACATCGACCCCTATCCGTACGTCGGAGGCAACGGCGATGGCAAATCGGCTGTCGTGGGAAACGGAACAGAAGGGCTCCAAAATTTTGTCTCTCACCGGGCAGCAGGGACGTATGCCATCGGGCGAAACAGTGGTAAGGGAGGATGAGGGCGTTTTCCAATCCCCTGAGAGCTGTCTGGAGATGCTCTTGCAGCAGAGACGCGCTGCAAGATAACTCCGTTTCCTTTTTGTGCCCATCTTTTTATAACGATGTGTTTCTTCGTCTGAAAGCGCCCTTTCTGCAAGGCCATTGACGGTCCTCAGTTCAATAAGAGAAAGCGCCGTACACTGGCTTTTTATGGATTCCAAACTACGCTTCTGAGCGCCATTGGAAATCCATTGAGGAGGGCTAAGCCTCCCTCCGCTCACGTCCTGCATCTGTAATCCGCGTATTTCCTCCCTTGGATTGCCATGTTGATCGTAGATCCAGATATCAAAGCGGGGTGCACGACTGAGAGGTAGTGCCGGCATTATCCTGCAGATATAGCGTTCTCCAGGGGTTGTAGGCCTGTAAATCAGGCGTCGGTCTATCCCTACAGGGAATCCGACGATCCCGGAATATCGTTGCCCCCAGGCCGAGGCCAGATGAAATGCAGCGTCAAGGGGGAAAGGGGACCCCAGTGGTCCGGAGCAACCCTCCATGGCTACGGCTTGAAGATTTCCAATGGCCCCGTTTTCCGATACAAACAAAGGAGTTATGGCATTATGATAAGCCGGCCCAAAGGGCACTAGATCACGGTAAAGACGATCCGAAGGGATGTCCACACATACACCTTCAAGGGCTGAAAGAAAATCGAGGGGAAGCGGCCAAGAATCCCTCCTTTTTTCTCCAAACTGGACGGTTACGTGGTCCATGATACGTGTTATGGAGGCCTTCGGTGATCTGCTTCGGGTCACCAGCTTGGAACGTATCCTCCCATCCTCGTAGACCTCAATGTCATTATAGGCCTCGAGCAACCTGCTGGTTGGGCCGGTACTCAGGAATTTATCAAATCGGGCATCCGTTATCAGGGACACGTCCAGATGCGGCAGATAGCCTTGCGTTGAGACGGCTAACAGAGTCATGGCCTCGACCGCAGGAAAGACTGCATCGCCCTGAAAAGAATGATCCAGAAGATACGGATCGGTTCTTATCTCGACAGGGAGCTTTACTTTTTCGATTATTTTGGGAAGGCCTTCCATATTCGCAGGGTTTTTGGGTCGATCGCCACTGGTTTGCGCGAGGCATTAATGGCGCAATGTCTCGTAAATCCCTTGCAGACGATGTCATTTGAGTCGGCATGGGTGATGATATAGTTGAATTGAATTCGAACCCTTTCGATCTTATCGGGATGCGTATAGATCCACATGACGTCATCGTAGTAAAGAGGCGAGTAATACTGGATTCCCGCCTCGATAATGGGATAGATCAGGCCGCTTTCCTCAATTTCACGGTAGCTACAGCCCGAATCCCGCATCAATGAAGCCCTTCCGATCTCAAAGAAGCGCAAATAGTTGGCATGATACACGCTCTGGGAGCGATCGGTGTCCCCATACAGGGTCCGGTTATTGCACCTGTGCCAGACCAGACCTTCGGTCCGATCCATTACAAATCGGTCATCGTTGTTGAATGTTTCGGGAAGAAACGGTTTCGGCCTCATATCATACACCCTTAAAGACGATGCAGCAGTTGGTTCCGCCAAACCCAAAGGCATTGGAAAGAAAGAGCTGATAATCCTGTTTTCTCACCTCATTGGGAACTACGTCCACATCGTCGAATTCGGGGTCAGGGATGTGATTTATGGTCGGAAGTATCAGGCCGTTACGCATCGCCTCTATGCTCAAGGCAGCCTCTATGGCGGCGGCAGCCCCAAGGGTATGCCCTATCTGAGACTTATTGGACGATACCGGGATCCTCTTCAGGTGCTTTTCGAACACATTCCTCAAGCATTCAATTTCAATGCTGTCGCCCCTAAAAGTCGATGTCCCATGGGCATTGACATACTGGATATCCCCAGGCTCCAATCCGGCATCATCGATCGCCTCGCGTATGGAGAGGGTGATCGCCTTTTTATTGGGCCTGATAAAATGGTATGCATCAGAATTCCAACCGATGCCCATGACCTCGGCCCTCGGTGTCAGCCCGTAGGCACCCATCATCTCCTGGGCGGCGAGAACGAGCACGCCGCCGCCCTCGGAAAGGATAAACCCCTTCCTGTCGATGCTGAAGGGCCGGGAGGCCTGGGATGGGTCTCCATAGGCGCGGTCTTCGGGAATAACCTTCAGTGTGGCGTTCATGTTCTCAAACCCATGGATAATCTCGGGAAGGATACAGGTTTCGACCCCGCCGGCCAAGACAAAGTCACAGTCTCCGTCCCGTATCATTCGGGAGCCGATCCCGATGGCATGGTTGCCTGAGGCACAGGCCCCCTGAGGGGAAAAAACCGGACCGGTGAACCCCA
>JAUPKI010000112.1 GCA_030837545.1 Thermodesulfobacteriota bacterium
AACCGTCAGGGGCTGGGAAATCTCGGTCATTACCACACGAAAACCGCTCCGCCACAACCGCGCAGCCACCCCGGTCGCCAAATCCCCCGCACCCTTGATGACGATCCTTTTCGTACTAAACATCTCTCAGACTCCCCCGACAGCAATCATTACAGCGTTTTCGAATAAAACGTATCTTTCCCTCATAGCGATTCCCTACCGGCTGCAGGGACAGAACCGTTCCCATCCCATCAAGTGGGCGGCCCCCGCAACGGTGGTGCCATAGAAGATAATGGGTTTCTTATCCAGCAGAGGCGTGATGGTCCCGTTGGCCAGGGTGGTTCCCGTGACCAGGAGCAGGTCGGCCCAATGAACCGCATCTTCCGTATGGTCGGCGCTTTCGATGACGACCCCGAATTTTCTGGCGCCGATGTTGTCCGGATCCATATCCAGAACCCGGAGGGGATATGCGCCGGCCAGGTTTTCCAACATGCGCGGCTGGAACCCCACCTGCGTAATCTTCGCGCCGCTGTACCGATCCCTCAGGTAGGGGACCAGTGCTTTTCCACACGTGACGGGCTCCTCGTCATGGCAGTGGATAGACCCTTCGATTCGACCCATATGCCTCAGCGTCGCATTGAGCGAGGTCACAAAGACGGCCCGCTGGTGGTTGTTTTTCATGGGCAGATTGAGGACGTCCTGAAGGGTCCCTTCGTAATCGCCGTACATGTCCGTGAATGCCTGGCCGCCGGCATCCATAAACGTGGCCTGCATGAGCTTTTCTTTCCCCTTTTGAATGGGAAAGTCCTGATGTTCCGGATTTCCGATGGCCTCCTTTGTGCTGAGGGCCCGGACACGGATCTGAATCCTTTCCGAAAGGAGACCTTCTTCTTTCCACAAGTCAAAGACGCGCTTTTTTAATTGTTCGTAAATATCATCCATGATTCACCACCCTCATTTTAGACGCGTTGCTCATTACTCGGTGCTCATTACGGGTCTTAGAAAAGCGCAGATCGCTCGGGATGCGGCATTACCGGATCATGGAAACCTGGCCGATACTGGCATAAGGCGACTCATCTGTGCACCCTCGGCATACAGGGCCATGGTTCTTGGGGTATGTCTCCCCGCAGACAGGGCAGCGGGCAATCGCGCCCTTGCCCTGCTTTGTCAGGAACCCAGGCAGCACCTCAACATCCTGAAACCCGCAGAGGGTGACGCCCGCCTTTAGAATCTGATCCCTGAGCGCCTCGGGGTCCTGCTCCTTCTTTGGCTTGAGCTTGAGATACCAGTTCCTGACCTCAGGCCACTGAGCGGTTTTGTCCATGCTGAGAAACACCCGAACCCCTTTGCCGGACGCCTTTTCATAAAGTGTCAGGGCGAAACGTCCCAGGTCAACGATATGGAGCCATCCGTTGCCCACCGTGCAGGGCGTGAGTAGCTGAATGGCGTCGGGGAGGCAGCTATGCGTCTCGCAGATGGCATCATAGAGCTGGGTCGGATTCAGCCTCTCAAGGGCCGCATCGACCATGATGCCGCCGATGAGCATCCCAGGCGCGACGTTCCCATGAAACGATTCAACACGCCTGACATACTCGCTCACGGAATACGATCCGATCTTCATAGGAGGCTGCCTCGAGTTGTACGGTGAGGTGGGGGAAGGACTGACCCCAGGCGTAACCCCATTCCGGGCTGTGGGTCCCGCAACAGAAGACTATGCAGCCGTGGGATCCATGTCAAGAGAAAACCAGAAAACCCTGACAAATTGAAGAACCCGGACCGGTTCGATCCGGCCTCTGCCGGTTTTTCATTGACGAAACAGGAGCGATTCCGTAAGTTACCCTTTCAAGGGGAAAGAACCGGCTTGCCCTGTTTCCAGAACGGGCGCATGCGGCAGCAGCGGGTTAGATTCGCTTTGTATCTTCCTGAGAACCCCCCTCTCCTAAATTCTCACAGATATAAACAGATGAGAGGGACAGGGGACCCGGATTTGTTGCGATGATACCTCGGTTCATGATAACAACAGCTTAAAAATAACTTCTTGAGGAGGAGACGGGAATGCGGGCAATCGTGATCGGCGGGTTGGGGGGCATGGGCCAGGGCGTGGCCCGGGACCTCATCAAGCAGGGAAAAATTACACAGGTGACGCTCGGCGATATAAACATCGATCCGGCCAGGGTGCAGGAGAAACTGCGCGCCAGCGACAAGGTGTCTCTGGTCAGAATCGATGTGAACGATCATAATGGGTTGGTCAATGCCATCAAGGAAAACGACGTGGTGGTCAACACCGCGGGGCCGTTTTACAAGACGGCCATCGCCGTCGCCAGGGCGGCAGTTGAGGCCAGGGTCAACTATATCGACATCTGCGATGACTATGAGGCGGTTCCCATCCTCTTTTCCTCCCCGGATATTGATGAGGCCGCCAAAAAGGCCGGTATCACCGTCCTGACCGGCATGGGTTCGGATCCGGGGACCAATAATGTACTGGTCAAATGGTATGCCAATCAACTGGACCGCGTTGACGAGATCCACCTCTTCTGGGTGGTCAGCATTGCAGAACTGGCCGGGGCTGCCTGGGACCACAGCCTCCACATGGTGACCGGGAACATCCCGCAATACATCGACGGCAGGCTCCAATACGTCGAGGGCGGCACCGGGGAGGAGACGGCCCAGTTCCTCGAACCGCTCGGCACCTGCGTGGTCCGGTACGTGGGTCATCCCCAGCCCATTACCATCCCCCGCTATATTGAAGGCGTGAAAAAGGTCGTCATCAAGGGGGCATTGATCCCCCTGTGGGTGGATGAATTGATCAAGGAACAGAAAGAGACGGGCTTCCTCAGTACCGAGCCGGTGAACGTCAAAGGCACCCAGGTGGTCCCCTATGATCTAACCTTGAAACTGTGGGACACCATTCCCAAGGGGAGGGACAACGGGCCTCAGGCTTCGGGTTTAAAGGTGATCGTTAAAGGTGAAAGAGGCGGAAAACAGGTCACCTATACCGCCGACATCGTGGGGAGAATGGCGCCGGGAACCGGCCTTCCCGCCTCCATCGCCGCACTCATGATGGACGCCGGCGATGTCACGGTCAAGGGCGTGGTAGCCCCCGAGGGCTGCATCGATCCGGAAAAATTTCTTGCCGCTTTGTTGCAGCGGGGCGCAAAGATCCATCAAACGGAAACCATCGCATCCATGTTCTCACTCTAAAAGAGGTGATCGTTCAGGGGTTCAGAGGTTCAGGGTTCAAGGTTAAAGACCGGTGAAAGTGGTTTCATCAAGTACCTGCGGGCCTATGAGCAAGGTCTACGAAAACGCAACGCTGAACCCTGAACTTTTGAACCCTGAACCTTTAAACCCTGAACCTTTAAACCTTTCCTGAAGGAGGATTCTATATGAAAGAGGCGCCAAGACTGAACCTGACAAAGAGCCAGGCCCTTTTTGAAGAGGCCCAGAGTCTGGTTCCCGGAGGGGTCCTGGGGGCACGCAGGCCCGGTGATTTTATCGTGGGGGAATATCCCATCTTTCTCGAATACGGCAAGGGTTGCAGGCTCACCGATGTCGACGGCAATGAATATATCGATTATCTGTGCGGGTATGGACCCATTATCCTCGGCTACCGGGAGGAAGAGGTCGATGATGCCGTCATGCGGCAGGTCAAGGAAAAGGGGTTCTGTTTCACCCTGACCCAGCGGTATCAGAATGACCTTGCGAGGAAGCTGAATGAACTCATTCCCAGCGGTGAAATGAGCATTTTTTTGAAGACCGGTTCGGATGGAACCACAGCGGCCATTCGCATCGCGAGGGCCTATACGAACCGAATCAAGGTGATGCGATGCGGCTATCATGGATGGCATGACTGGTGTATTGAGATGAAGGGGGGCATTCCTCCGAAGTTTTATGAAGATGTCTATGAATTTCATTACAACCATCTCGATCAGCTCGAAGACCTGATGAAGCAACACGGGGACCAGACAGCGGCCATCATAATGACGCCTTTCGGGCATCCCCTTCATCAGAAGATGGAGACGCCCAGGCCCGGGTTCCTGGAGGGGGCAAGGAGGCTTGCCGACCAGTACGGGGCCATCCTCGTCTTTGATGAGGTGCGCACCTGCTTCAGGCTCAGAATGGGGGGGGCACAGGAGCTTTACGGGGTTACCCCCGACCTGACGGTCCTTGGAAAAGGGATGGCCAACGGATATGCCATCAGCGTTGTCGCCGGAAAGAAGGAGGTCATGATGGCCGCCGCATCCAAGCTCTTTATCTCCTCCACCTTCTTCCCCAACAGCGACGGGTACATCGCTGCGCTTAAGACCATCGAGGTCCTGGAGCGCAATCATGTCATCGACGCCATCTGGAAGAAGGGCGACCGCCTCCTTGCCGGTATCCAGAAGGTGATCGATAGATATCCAAACGCCGGCGCCGAACTGAGCGGCGTGGCGCCCATGTTCTTTGTCACCTTCACCAAAGGCGACCCGGGTACGACGCGGGGCAGGCGGACCGATTTTTATACCCAGATGATTCGGAAGGGGTTTTTCTTCACCCCGCATCATCACGCATACATCTGCTACAGGCATACGGATGAAGACCTGGACAGGACGATTCAGGCCATGGACGAGTCCATGGCATATATCAGCGATAAATATAAAGGGTAGGGGGGAGCTATGAAAGATGATCTGAATATTGTCGGCAAAAGGGTCGTGAGAAGCGACTCCCTTGCCAAGGTCACTGGCCGGGCGCGTTATACCGCAGACCTGAAGTTCCCCAACATGCTCGTGGCAAAGGTCCTGAGGAGTCCTTTGCCTCATGCCAGGATCCTCGGCATCGACCTGACGGCCGCCCTCAAGGTGCCGGGGGTCAAGGCCGCCATCAGTGGGTTTGATACCTACGGGGTCAAATGGGGCGTCTTTCGCTACACCCAGGACCATGACATGCTGCCGACCGACAAGGTCCGCTATATCGGCGAGGACGTGGCCGCGGTGGCTGCGGTGGATGAGGAGACCGCCCTGGAGGCCCTTTCCCGCATCCAGGTGGACTATGAACCGCTTCCTGCGGTCTTTGAACCCAATGAGGCCATGCAGGAGGGGGCGCCGCAGATCCATGATGCATACAAAAACAACATCAATGTCCATGTCCATATTAACGTAGGCGACGTGGACAAGGCCATGAGCGAGGCGTTCCTGGTGAGGGAGGACACGTTCAAGGCAGCGGGCGAGGCCTATGCCATGATGGAACCCTATGCGGTGGTTGCCTCCTATGCCAATGGCTTTCTCGATCTGTGGATGCCCAACGCTGGCCCCCATGTCCGGGCCAAGGCCCTGTCGAACCTGCTCAAGATGCCGCTCAACAGGGTGCGCGTCCGCCACATCAATTCCGGGGGCGCATTCGGCGGTCGTTCGGAGGTGTCGCCCGGCGATCTGGTCGCCTCGCTTCTGTCCATCAAGGCCGGTCGGCCGGTGAGGCTGGCCCTTTCCCGGGAAGAAAACGCCACCAGTACGCGGCAGGTTCACGACATGATTGCTACCGTAAAGACAGGGATGAGCAAGGACGGCGCCATCATGGCAAAGGATTACCGCGTTATCTATGACGGCGGGGCCTACAGTTCAACCGGTCCCATCGCCACGTCCATTCCTTTCTATGTGTATGAGGAATGTTACCGTTTCCCCAATGTCCGGTATAACGGGTACAGGGTCTTTACTAACAAAGGCATACGGGGCATGTACGGTTGTCACGGAAGGGCCTTTATAGCCGGCAACGAGGCCCAGATGGATCTCATGGGCAAGGAGCTGGGCATGGACCCCGTGGACATACGCCTCAAGAACGGCCTGACATCCGGAGAAGTAACTGCGACGCAATCCAAAATTACAAGCTGCGGTCTGGCAGAAACCATCGCCACGGCATCGGAACGGACGAACTTCAAGGAGAAATGGACCAAAACGTCAAAGGGAAAAGGGATCGGCATGGGCTGCATCGCCATTATGTGCGGTTTCCCCATGGGATTCCGTTCAGGGTCTTCCTGCTACGTCAAGATGAATGACGATGGCCAGGCGACGCTGGTGACAGGACTTGTGGATAATGGACAGGGAAATGAATCCATGGTCATTCAGGTCGCCTCCGAGATCCTCGGAATTCCCATGGAGGATGTCAACCTGGTCAATGCCGACACAGAGGCGACCAACCTGGATCCCGGGGCCTATTCACAGGCGGCCGCCTTTGTGGGGGCCAATGCCGTGCGGATTGCCTGTGAAAATGCCCGCAAAAAGATCGTTGCCATCGCTGCGGAAAAACTCGGGGTGAAAGAGGCGGACATCGATCTGAGAGACCGGATGGCCTTTTCCAGGAAAACGCCAGGCAAGAACATGCGTATCTCATGGGTCGTGAGGGAGGCCTTTTTCCGCGGAGACCCGATCGTTGCCACAGGCACGTATTTCCCCAGCATTGATTTTGAGAGGGAATGGGTCTCGAGACCCTGGGGCCAGATGGCAGGGACCTTCTCGTTTGGTACGTCCGTGGCCGAGGTCCGCATCGATGGACAGACCGGCAAGATCACGGTCCCGCATTTTACCGCGGCGCACGATTGCGGCCGCCCCATCAACCCCATGGCGGTAGAAGGCCAGATGGAGGGCTCCATCCAGCAGGCGGGCATTGCGACGATTATGGAAGAAAACCTCTGGAACAAAGGTTTCCTGTTAAACCCCGATCTTCTGGAATATAAGGTTCCCCTTGCCTGCGACATGCCTGAGATCGAAACGATCATTGTCAGTTCCATCGATCCTGAAGGCCCCTTTGGGGCAAAGGAAGGGGGACTTACGATCCGCATGAACGCCTACAGCGCCATTGCCTGCGCTGTGGCCAACGCCACGGGGACGCTGTTCAGTGAACTTCCGCTCACCCCTGACAGAGTCTTGAATATCTTAGAAAGAAAGAAGGGTGCTAAAAAATGATTTTGCCAAAATTCGACTATAAAAAGGCAGAGGATATCGCTGCGGCGATTGCCCTTTATGAACGCTCCAAAGGCAGGGCCTGTTATCTTGCCGGCGGGACCGATCTGATCCCGCTCCTAAAACTGAGGCTGTCCGAGCCTTCGGCCATGATCGATCTGAAGGGCATCCCACAACTCAAAACCATTTCACGCAAGGGCAATTCACTGGTTATCGGCCCCAATGTCACGCTCTTTGAACTGAAAAACCATGAGACGGTGAAAGACTATTTTCCGGCCCTTTATGAATCGCTCGACGCAACCTCCTGCGAGACGCTCCAGATGCGCGGAACCATCGGAGGGAACATCCTCCAGAACACGCGATGTCTCCTCTACAACAAGTCCCTTGACTGGAGAACGGCACGCGGATTCTGTTACAAGATGGGAGGCGAAACCTGCAACGTCGTCCCCAATGCGGCGGCCTGTTTTTCAAACTATTGCAGCGACAACGCCCTGTCCCTTCTGTCCCTCTCGGCCAGTGTGAAGCTCGCCGGCCCAGAGGGAGAACGAAAGATAAAATTAGAGAAGCTCTTCAGCAAAGACGGAAGGAATCCCTTCACCTTGAAGCCCGGAGAGATTCTCACCGAGTTTCATATCCCGTTCAAGCGGTCGACAGGGGCCTACGAAAAGCTGAGGGTTCGAAACGCCATCGATTATCCTCTGCTGGGCGTGGCCGTTTCCATGATCGGCGGCAAGGGAAAGGTCTGTGTCGGGGGTATCGGTCCGGCCCCCCTGGTTTATGATCTGAAAGACCTTTCCGGGGCTGGGCTGAAAGAGGTCGCCCAACAGGCGCGTCAGGAGGCCAGGCCCGTATCCAACACCACTCTCTCGGCCGGCTACCGCAAGAAGATGGTGAATGTACTCACGCAGCGGGCAATCAAGAGGGCACTCAAGGAGGGGAAGTGATGAAGACAATCAAAGTCAGTTTTCGTGTTAATGATGAAACCGTCGCCTTCCAGGTCAAACCCTATGAGACCCTCCTTGAAACGCTTCGAGAAAGGATCGACCTCATCGGGTCCAAGGAGGCCTGCGGCATGGGGGCCTGCGGGGCCTGCACGGTCATCGTCGACGGCATACCGCTCCGCTCCTGCCTGGTGCTGACCCCGGAGGTGAACGGCGCATCCATTACCACGGTGGAAGGACTCGCAAAGGATGGAAACCTCCATCCCCTTCAGGAGGCCTTTATGGAGAAAGGCGCGGTCCAGTGCGGTTTCTGCACATCCGGGATGATCATGACGGCCAAGGCCCTCCTTGACAGGAATAAAAAGCCGACCCAAAAGGAGGTCATCAAGACCATGTCCTCCAATATCTGCCGCTGCACCGGATACAAAAAGATCGTAGAGGCGGTGGAGTACGCGGCATCCAGGCGAACATCAGCGGGATGAAAGAAACTCGCTCTTATCAAGGGTAAACTTCGCTGCCCCCTTTTAAGGGGGCAGGGGGTGGCGAGTTCGGCATATTGTGCCCATGCCAACACTTTTGAACGATACCCATCGATGGCCGTCACTGGTTTAAATAGGACAACCCGGGCCTTCCTAAACACACCTTTATGCGCGGCTTCGCCGAACGGTCGTTTTCGGATTCTTGCGTGAGCCAAGAGGGTCTGTCTGAGGGTCACTTGTTGCTTCTTTCCCGCCTGCGGCCCAAGGAACCTTGCCTTCAGCATCACCATGCCACAGGCAGTATACGATACACTCTGCCCCCTGCTCAAGAGAATTGTCCCAGCCCCAGCAATTCTCATTTTGAAGTGATATCTCTGTGGGAGCGGCTTTCCAGTCCCGCCGTGGCGGGATGGCAAGATGCCACTCCCACGGCAACTCGAAATGAATCCGGAGCCATAATGAGAATTGCTGTCCCAGCCCAGGAGTAGATCCAGCGCCCCAACGCCATGGCGAATTCATTCGCCCAATTTCCTTTGCAGCATGACATTCACACATGTTAATATGCCAGAAAGGCGATGGGCGAACAGGCATTGTGCTTTCCGCCCGTAACCCCAGAGTTCTTTGCCGTCTTTCAGGTTTTCTTGCTTTTTCTGACAGAAAACGAGGGAACAGGGCGCCGACAGAGCGCCCATGCTTCCCGAAAAGAATTTGCTGTCAAGGAATCATTGCCTTGGAAAAAATCGATGTGTCGAATATCCCTTCCGGCCAGGAGGTGGAGGTCGGTCTGATGCGTCCCGAAGACGCCCCCGGCGTAGCTGCCCTGTTTCGGGCGGTCTACCACGAGGATTACCCGATCAAAACATACTATCATCCTCAGGCCTTGATTGCGGCCAATCAGTCCGGGGAGATCGTCTCCTGTGTCAGCCGGACCTCCAGGGGCGATATCGTCGGCCATAACGCTTTTTACCGCATTGCACCCTGCAAAAAGATCTATGAAGGCGGCGCAGGTCTGGTCCTGCCGGCCTACCGCAATACGGCCAGGCTGCTTGAGCGAATGCTCTCGCTGGGGATCCAGATGGTCCCCGAATTTGGCGGGGAGGGGATATGTGGGGAGCAGATCTGCAGCCATCTGTACACGCAAAAGGCCGCTGCCCGTCTCGGCAACGTGACGATGGGTTTGGAAGTTGACTTATCGTTTGAGGAAGGCGGCGGTCAGAAGCGGGTCTCGTCATTTAATGGGTATCAGACCCTTAAACCCTTGCCCCATACGGTTTATCTGCCGGAAATTTACGACGGGCCTCTGCGCTTCCTATATGGCGGACTAAATGAAGAAAGGCAATTCAAACCTTCCGATCGCCTGCCGGCAGCGGGATATCTTTCGCGGATCGAGGTCAATATATATGACTGGGCTCAGGTCACTCGTATCAGCGTGTTTGAAATTGGTGAGGATTTTATGGTGGCCATGGCAGTAAAAGAGTCCGAAGCGGCCGCCAGAGGCGTAACCGTATGTCAGGTCTGGCTGCCGCTGGCCTCGACATCGGTGGGCTGGGCTGTGGAAAGATTGCGCAGCCGCGGTTATTTTCTGGGCGGCATTTTGCCTCGCTGGTTCGATACGGATGGTCTCCTCATGCAGCGGCTGTCCCACACCCCGGATTGGGACAGCATTCAGATATTGCTGGACCGCTCCCGTGAGATCGTCCACATGGTTCGTGAGGACTGGCAGCGCTCCCGACCTCAATAGAGCGGCAATCCCCGTCAACATTGCAGCAGACCAGCGCCTATGGAGTGAAAATTTATGAGCGTTGATTCAGATAAGGACCAGGAGATCGAACCAGGCCAGGACTGGGAGGTGGATCTCTTTCGGCCGGAGGATGCAGAAGGGGTTGCACGGCTCTTCCGGTCCGTCTATGGAGAGGGATATGCCGTCAGAACCTACCTCGAACCGCAGTTGCTGATCCAGGAGAATGCGGCCCAGTGCACCATATCGAGCGTGGCCAGGACGCCGCGAGGGGACGTGGTCGGGCACAACGCCCTCTTCAACAGCGCTGCACATCCGGGCACCTACGAGTCCGGGGCAGGGGCGGTGCATACGGCATACCGGGGAGGGAAGGGGGTTTTCACCCGAATGTTTGAGCACGGTCTGGAGATCGCAAAAACCCTGGCCCGTGTCAACGCCGTGTTCAGTGAGCCGGTCTGCAACCATATTTTCAGCCAGAAGATGACGGACAAAGGAGGCTTCATTCTTCGCGCCCTGGAAGTGGACCTGATATCTGCTGAGGCCCATGAAAAGGATGGGGGAGCTTCAGGACGTGTGGCCGCGTTTCTGAACTTTCGAACCTTTCGCCCTCGACCGCACGCGGTCTACCTCCCTGCTGCATATCAGCATGTCCTGGGTTTTCTCTATGATGGGCTGGATGACAGCCGGAACTTCCGTATATCCAAAGAGGGCGTCCCTGTGGGGACGGTTTCCAGAATCCGTCCCAGGATTTTTGATTCCGCCGGCGTGGCTCGGGTTGAGGTCACTGAGGCAGGGGGCGACTTTGCAGCCCGAATGGAGACATTGGAAAGGGAGCTTCGCCAAAGAAAGATTGAGGTCATCCAGATCGGGCTGGACCTTTCCTCTCCCTGGGTGGGAGAAGCAGTTCAGATGTTGAGGGGCAGAGGATACTTCCTTGGGGGGCCGCTCCCCCGGTGGTTTGACAACGATGGTCTTTTGATGCAGAAGATTCTCCAGCGGCCGAACTGGGAAGGCATCTGCCTGTACGGGGACAGGGCCGCTCAAATGCTGGAACTCGTTCAGGCCGACTGGGAGCGCAGCCTCTCCTATGTCAACAGTGGAGACGACTGACCCGTTGGATAGTCGTCTGGTCAAGAGATTCCTCCCGAGGTTTGACTGATCGAGGTTCTCACCTCGTGGCAAATCACCGAATCTTCTACCGGCCAAATGCCTTGCCGGCACCGGCGGCCCAACATCAATCACCGGCAGTGTCCAGAAGATGGGTCCTTCGCCTTTTGATCAGCAACAGGAGGGCCGTGGTCATTAACATGATAATCCCCGAGGCGTTATACATCACCCCATGCCCCCAGCGCAGGAGAACTGCTCCGCCCAGGAGCGGGCCCAGGAAAAAACCGCCCTGGAACACCACCATGGTGAGGTTGGTGTTGAGTGCCCTGAATCGGGGCTCGGAAAGGTCAAAGACAATGGCCGTGAGGAGCGGCATGACCACGCCCCAGCCCAGGCCAAGGAAAAGCCCGGTCAGCAAAAACAGGGGTTTTGAGGGAACCCCTCCCAGGAAGAAAAAGCCCACCCCCAGCCACGCCAGGCCCACACCGAGGAGCTTTTGTTTGTCGTACCGGTCAAAGGCCTTTCCGGCCGCGACCCGAACCCCGATCTCGGCAAAGGTGGAGAGGGTGAAAAACCATCCCGTATTGGAAATGCCCAGTTTGTCGCCATAGGACTCGAGGAAAAAGAAGACGGGCGCAAACGTGGTCCACACCACCAGAGAGATGAAGAGAAGGAGGAGGATGCGGGGGTCCCGAAGGTTTTCCACAATGGCCCGGGTCCAAGGCACGGAGGTCTCTGGTCCGGCCTTCGCTTCAACGGCAGGATCCAGAAGGAGGGCCAGCGGAAAGGTCAGGGCCATGAAGAGGGCGGAGAGGTCCAGTACCCGGCCAAAACCGCCCGCCCATGCCATGACCGGGGCCAGGACCGGAGGGATCAGGGCGTAGGGCA
>JAUPKI010000113.1 GCA_030837545.1 Thermodesulfobacteriota bacterium
TTAGATGCCGCATGAAGTCCGATATGTCAAGACTATGATGAGACAGTTAATAAGTCATTGGTGGTTTGTTCGTTGGGCGTTAATCCGTAGTCATAGGGCGCCATGAAGTCATGGCTTGTATTTTTCAATAATCATTCGTCAATATTCAATCGCAATGGGGGTAAATATGAAAAGGATCAGTCTCTTGTTCGTCTGTTTGTCGTTGCTTTTTTGTTTTCAACATGAATGTGCCTGGGCCGAAACTGTCAAGATCGGGGTACTCAATATGAAGCGGCTTCAGCAGAATTCTGCCAAATTTCAGAAAATCAGAGAAGAACTGAAAGGGAAATTTAATGCCCTCCAGAACAAGTTGGACGCGGAGAGGGCACAGATATCCAAAATTGAGGAGGAGCTGCAGAAACAAAGCATGATGTTGAGCCTGGATGCCAAAGAGGGCAAAGAGATGGAATTGGGGAAAAAGACTCGTCATTACAAATATATGTATGAAGAAGTCACACAGGAGATGAAAAATGCTGAGTATGAGGCGACAAGAAAGGTGGGAAAAGAGATAGAGAAGATCGTAGAAAAAATCGCCCAGGCAGAAGGATACACCATCATCATGGAAGAAGGGACCATGGGAATGATATATTACAACAATGCCATCGACATCACAGACCGGGTCACCAAGGCGTACGATACGTCGAATTAACAGGAGAAAAAAGGCCTTGAACCTAACACTCGACGAAATTGCCAAGGCTGTAGACGGAGAAGTGGTTGGAAATAGGGAGCTTAGCATTACAGGCATCACCTCCCTCAATGATGCGGGCCCATCGGAAATCTCTTTCTTCTCCGACCGCCGATATCAGGAAAGCCTGCGCAAAACCCGGGCTGGCGCCCTGTTGATCTCCCAGTTGACCGGCTTGTTTAAAGGCCCACAGGTCATCGTTTCCAATGCGGAACTGGCATACGCCAAGGTGGCCGTGCTCCTTGCCCCTCCCGTGTCGGGACATTTAGGAATTAGTCAAGAGGCTGCCATTCATGAGGAAAGCCATATCGGAAAAGACGTATCCATCTATCCAATGGTGTATGTAGGTCAAGGGGCGGAGATCCAAGACGGGACCACGCTCTTTCCCGGGGTATTTGTGGGCGATGGCGTAAAAATTGGAAAGCGATGCCTCATCTATCCCAATGTCACGATACTTAGGGGGTGTATCATCGGCAATGACGTCATCATCCATCCGGGGAGCGTCATCGGCGGGGATGGCTTCGGCTTTGTCCGGGACGGCGCCGTCTCAGTGAAGATCCCCCAGACCGGGATCGTTCAAATTGACGACTACGTGGAAATTGGGGCCAACAACTGCATTGATCGGGCTGCGCTTGGAAAGACGTGGATCAAGAGGGGGACCAAAACCGACAATCTGGTGCATATCGCCCACAACGTCGTTATTGGAGAGGACACCATTATCGTGGCCCAGGCAGGGATCTCCGGGAGCTGTCACATCGGACGCGAGGTCATCATTGGCGGCCAGGTCGGCATCATTGATCATGTCGAGGTGGGAGACAAGGCCATGATCGGCCCCCAATCCGGCGTTGCAAAGCCCATTCCTGCGGGTGAGGTGGTCTCAGGCTCCCCTGCGATCCCCCACCGTCTCCGGCTCAAGGCCTCCGCATTGATATCACGGCTCCCCGAAATCGCCCAGCGTCTGAGACAACTGGAAAAGCGGATTGAGGAGGTCGAGCGGCATACCCCTCTTTCTTCAGAGGCCTCTTCCTCACGCACGGCCACGGGGTTCAGGAAGGAGTAAGTCAATCCATGCATCTACCGTTAACCTATGAAGACATTTGCAAGATCCTTCCCCACCGGTACCCGTTTCTGTTAGTGGACCGGATCATTGAATTGGAATTGAACAAGCGGGTAGTTGGTCTCAAAAATGTCACCGCCAATGAACCCTTTTTCCAGGGTCATTTCCCGGATAATCCGATCATGCCGGGGGTTCTCATCATTGAGGCCATGGCACAGGTGGGAGGCATCCTGGCACGGGTGTCTGTACCCGATGCACTGGAACGAAAGACGAGTAATTCAATTTTTTTTGTGTCCATGGACGGGGTCAAATTCCGGAGGCCGGTCATCCCCGGCGACCAGATCAGGTTCGAGCTGGTTCCCTTGCGAACAGGGTCCAGGATCTGGAAGATGGAAGGGAAGGCCTCTGTAGGAGGCGAGCTTGCGGCCGAAGCCATTCTGGTGGCTACGATAGGATGAAAGAGATAATTCATCACAGCGATATAAATCAATGACTATTGAAAATAAAACAAGAATACATCTTTCCGCAGTCGTCAGTTCGACTGCCGAACTTGCCGATGGGGTCGAGATAGGCCCTTACTCTACGGTAGGAGATCATGTGGTTATCGGACGGGACACAGCGATAGGCGCTCACGTGGTCATCGAAGGCCACACCTGGATCGGGGAACGAAACAGGATTTACCCCTTTTCTTCCATCGGCACACCGCCCCAGGATATCGGCTACCATAATGAGGATACGCGTCTGATCCTGGGAAACGACAATGTCATCAGGGAATATGTGACCATCAACCGGGCCACCACAAAAGAAAAGTGGGAAACGGTTATCGGCAACAGCAATTATCTGATGGCCTACGCCCACGTTGCCCACGACTGCCGACTTGGAGATCATGTCATATTGACCAACGGCGCTACATTGGGCGGGCATACCCATATCGAGGAGTACGCCATATTGGGGGCCTTCCTGGCTGTTCAGCAATTCGTTCGAATTGGCGCACATGCCTACCTGGGGGCCAAATCAGGGATTGACAGGGATGTCCCCCCCTTCATGATAACGGCCGGGCCACGGGCAAAACTGTATGGAATCAACCAGAAGGGTCTGATTCGTCGAGGATTCTCACAGGATACGATCGACGTTTTAAAAAAGGCATACAGCATTATCTGGCGCGAAAATAGGAGTTTCAGGGATGGCATCACCCAGGTCAAGAAGGACCTTGAAATGATACCCGAGCTGAAAATGCTGCTGGATTTTCTCATCAGTTCGAAGAGAGGAATATTGCGGTGAGATGTATTTGTCCAAGGTCCAATCCAGAGGCAATAGAACTCATCCAGCAATCGAGTCATCCAGTAATGGCGTGCTCGGGAGACTTCAACCTGCAGCGTATATAAACGATGGGGGAGAATAGCCGGATAATCGGCATGATTGCCGGTGGCGGGCAGTTTCCGTTGCTTATTGCAGAGGCCGCTAAAAAGGAGGGAATGCGGGTCATTGTCGTGGCCCACCTTGATGAAACCGACCCGAAACTCTCGGATAGGGTGGATGAGATTGTCTGGATCAAGTTAGGACAGTTGGGGCAATTGATAAAGGCGTTTAAAACACGCGGCGTCACAGAGGCCCTGATGGCCGGAACCATCACCAAAAAACGGATGTTTGAAAACATCCGGCCGGATCTCAAGGGGCTGACCATCATGTCGAAGCTCGCCTTTTTTCATGATGATGACATCCTGAGGGCCGTCGCTAAAGAGTTGGCCAGGGAAGGCATATCCATTATCGGCTCCACCCAGTTCTTGCCCGAACTCATTGCTCCCGAGGGATGCCTCACAGCGAGGCGTCCCAACAAGGCCGAAAAAGAAGATATCCGGTTTGGATGGAAGATGGCCAAGGCCCTGGGTCAACTGGACATTGGTCAGTGTGTGGTGGTGAGGAAAAAGACCGTCCTGGCCGTTGAAGCCATAGACGGCACCGACGCAACTATCCTTAGGGGGGGCAAATTGGCTCAGGAAAAGGCTGTCGTTGTGAAGGTAAGCAAACCCAGACAGGATCTCCGATTTGACGTTCCCTGTGTGGGGCTTGAAACCATACGGACCCTCTCGAGGGTAAACGGGGCCGTCTTGGCCGTCGAGGCAGGGAATACCTTAATGTTTGACAAGGCAGAGATGATCACCGAGGCCGACATGAGGCATATCGCCATTGTTTCTCTCCGTGCGGCGTCCGAATGAAGCGAGATCAGAAGGTTGAGAAGCGTTTCCTTCAATGAGTTGGCCAATGGGTGTGGAGCGGATATATGAAACCGGGAAAACTCAGAATCGCCGTTATTGGCGTCGGACACCTCGGGGAGTACCATGTACAAAAATACAGGGCGCACCCAGGAGTGGAACTTGTCGGCGTCGTGGACGTAGACAGAAATCGCGTCCATGAGATCGCGGAACGTTATCATACAAAGGCCTACGCAGATCACCGCGATATCTTGGAGAGGGTGGATGCCGTCAGTCTGGCAGTGACCACCGAGATGCACTTTGAGGTGGCCAAAGATGTCCTGGCCGAAGGGGTGCACATGCTCATTGAGAAGCCAATCACCTATGACCTCACGGAGGCGGATACCCTCATCCGCATGGCCCGGGAACGGGACCTGGTGCTCCAGGTGGGTCTTGTTGAGCGGTTTAACCCGGCCATCGTCAACATGATGCCGATGGTAAAGAAACCCGTCTTTATGGAGTCCCACCGCATGAACCTTTTTACAACAAGGGGCCTTGATGTGGACGTGGTCCTTGATCTGATGATCCACGACCTGGACATCATTCTCCATATGGTCCCGTCAGAGGTAAAAGAGGTCCACGCCGTTGGCATGCCTGTCATTACCGAAAAGACCGACATTGCCAATGCCAGGATTATTTTTGAGGACGGCACCGCTGCCACTCTAACTGCGAGCCGAGTATCCGGCAAAATGCTGAGGAAGATCCGTGTGTTTCAGCCGAATGCCTATCTATCTGCGGATTGCGGAAAACGGCAGCTTACGGTGATCAGCCTTGACAATCAGAAAAAAAATTCCCACAATTTTCCTGAAGTGACCACAAGTAAGGAAAAATATGCTGACAGCGACCCATTGAACGAAGAGATTACCGCGTTTGTCAACGCCGTCATGAACAGGTCCGAGCCGGTCGTGACCGGCGAGGACGGGCGAAATGCCTTAAGAATAGCCCTTAACATTATTGACCAGATAGAAAGAGGCTGCCAGAATTTTTGCCCCGTATTCTGATGTCAGAGATCATCGGCGGATACTGATCGTTGCCGGCGAGGCCTCAGCCGACCTACACGGGTCCAATCTCGTGAGGGCCGTCACGCGTTTGAAACCCGACGTTGCCTTTTGGGGCATCGGGGGCAACAACATGGCTCAGGCAGGGGTCAGAATACTTGTCTCATCCTCAGATATGGCCGTGGTCGGCTTGACTGAGGTTCTGCACAGACTTCGCACGATTACCAAAGCAGCTTACACGATGAAATCTGCGATGAAGGCCCTTCATCCGGACCTGTTGATTCTCATTGACTATCCCGACTTCAATCTCTACCTGGCCAGGATCGCCAAGCAACTCAGCATACCCGTTTTCTACTACATAAGCCCCCAGGTATGGGCGTGGCGAAGAGGCCGTGTAAGAAAAATAGCCAGGCGTGTGGACCGCATGGCGGTTATCCTCCCCTTTGAGGAATCCTTCTACAGGAAACGGGGGCTGAACGTTGATTATGTAGGGCATCCCCTGCTGGACGAATTAGGTTCCAAAGTCCAGGGTTGCATTCCGCAGGGCGAGAGCAAGGCCGAAGGTTCGAATCTTCAGAGCGGGACCCCGATCCAAGATCCGATCGTGGGATTGCTGCCAGGAAGTCGAAGGGATGAAATCAGAAATCTTCTCCCTGTCATGATCCAATCCGTAGAGATCATCAAAACCCAGTATCCCCGAGTCCGATGTCTGCTCCCCCTGGCCAAAACCATTGAACGAGAATATGTCGAGACTTTTGTTCGAAACACTTCATTGAGCATAGACATCCACCAAGGCGACATCTACCAGACACTGGGCCGTTGTCACATTGCCATGGTGGCCTCGGGGACGGCGACGCTGGACACGGCCATTATGGAAATTCCCATGGTCGTTGTATACAAAGTGGCGCCTTTTTCCTATTGGCTTGGGAAGAGGCTGATCAGGGTGCCTTTTATCGGGCTGGTAAACCTCATTGCCGGAGAAAGGGTGGTCCCCGAATTGATCCAAGGCGACGTGACGCCTGGCAAGCTTGCGAATGAGGTCCTCTCGCTGCTCATGGATGAGGGGGCCAGGAACATGATGATCGCAAAGCTGAAAGGGGTACGGAAGGGTCTCGGTAAGGGGGGGGCCTCTGAAAAGGCAGCCAAGATAGCCATTGAGATGATAACATGAACGGAGAGATATCTAAATGGCACAGACAATCTTAGTCGTTGACGATGAAAAATGCATCCTTCAGTCCCTGACCGGCATCCTTTCAGACGAAGGGTTTGAGGTTCCGACTGCCGAGAGCGGGACCGAAGCATTGGACAAAATCAAGGAAACGACACCGGATCTGGTCCTCCTGGACATATGGATGCCGGGGCTTGACGGCATTGAAACCCTCCAGAAGATCAAGGAGGACTACCCCACCCTCCAGGTCATCATGATGTCAGGACACGGCAGCATAGAGACCGCTGTGAAGGCTACCAAGGTAGGGGCGTACGATTTCGTGGAAAAACCACTTTCCTTAGACAAGCTTCTCCTGACCATCAATAACGCCCTGGAATATTACAGGCTGGAAGAGGAGGTGAGCCTCCTCAAAGAAAGAGAAAGGAACAAGTATCAGATCACCGGCAACAGCAGCGCGATCATGGAATTGAAGGAGCAGATCAAAATTGTCGCCCCTACCAATGCATGGATTCTCATTTCAGGTGAAAATGGAACCGGAAAGGAACTTGTGGCCCATACCATCCACCTCCTGAGTCGGCGCAGTCACAAACCGATCGTCGAGGTGAACTGCGCGGCCATACCTGAAGACCTCATCGAGAGCGAGCTTTTTGGGCACGAGAAAGGTGCATTTACCGGGGCGTCCACCATGAGAAAGGGGAAATTTGATGCCGCCCACGAGGGGACCATCTTTTTGGATGAAATTGGGGATATGAGCCTAAAGGCACAGTCAAAGACCCTCAGGATCTTGCAGGAGCAGAAATTTGAGAGGGTTGGGGGAACAAAGACCATTTACGTGGATGTGAGGGTGATTGCCGCTACAAACAAAGATCTCGAGGCAGAAATTGGAAAAGGGACCTTCAGGGATGATCTCTATTTCCGGCTGAATGTCATCCCCATACGGGTACCGCCCCTCAAGGAGCGGATTGAGGACATTCACAGCCTGACGAAGGAATTTGTATCGGAATTTTCTCTGAGCACCAATATAGAGGCCAAAGAGGTCTCGGACGAGGCCATCGAAATCCTTCAAAGATACGACTGGCCGGGAAATATCAGAGAATTGAGAAATCTCATCGAGAGGCTCATGATCATGGTGCCGGGTAAGACGATTCAGGGCAAAGATATCCCTTCGCCCTATAACCGGTCCTCCGACACGAAAATGGGCTTTGAACCCAGCTTTGGGACCGATTCCCTCAAAGAGGCAAGAAGCCGGTTCGAAAAGGCATTTATTCAGGCAAAGCTCCAGCAGTTCAATGGAAATATCTCGCAGACGGCCGAGGCCATTGGCATTGAACGGAGCAATCTTCACAAGAAAATAAAAGGATATCAGATCGATACGGGCCGGGATGAGGCATCCTCATGAAGCATGGGCAGTGCTGGGACCTATAGAGTGACATCTACGAATGAGGGTTTGACGGTGGTTCTTGCTTATGGGCGGTTCCATCGAGACCGTAAAAACAAAGTAACGGTTGACGGGTTCAGAGGTTGAGGGGTTCAAGGTTGCATTCGTGGTTCCTTAATTCGGTTTCGAAGGCTCAAATGCCATCAGCGGCCCTCGGATTTGTCATTTCGAACCACGGAACAGGCGACCCAACAAAAGCATATTAAAAAAACAGCGGCGTGTTGCCTTCGAATCGGGTCCTTCATGTTGCGCTTGCCCCTAATCCCGCTTTGCAGCGGGAAACGGAAAACCCGGAACTCGTAAACGCTTACAAAACAAAAAGGCAGACCGAGGAGGAACGATGTTATGTTCAACCGTGAGCATTCAGTCTGCCTGTTAATAGTACCTTATTCCCCAGTTTTCTGTCACAAAAAACAAGAAAAGGCGAATTGAGGAATTCACGAATTGAGGAATTGAGGTTCTGCGCCTGAAACCTACGGACAAGTGGGCGGATTATTGGTCAACCCACTGTAAAAACAATATATTCTTTGTGCCTTCGTGTCTTTGTGTGAGTCCCGCCTTGATATTGGTTGCGGCTATGCCGCATTGGTGTCTTATTTCAGGTATAACGTTATACTGGTGGAGGCGGCGGGAGTCGAACCCGCGTCCGGAAACATTCCGCATAGGCGTCTACATACTTAGCCCAATTTTTGAATTTCGCCTCAGGGATCACAATTGGGCAAGGCGTCCAAGAAGCTAACCTGTGTAAAGTTTCGCCTTTCCGTTTCACAGGTCCAACGGATCAGCTAGCCCGCTAATCGACGCCTTTTTCGGTCACGCAGGCAAAGACCGAAAAGACGTTAGCCTATTTTATGCGGCTAAGGCATACGCATAGTCGTCTGCGTTTGTGTTAAGCCCACCTGTTTTACGAGCAGCTGGAACCTCGGTATGCAACCTACGCTTCAATTATCCCCGTCGAAGCCGTTTCGCCCCCTCAATCGAGGAATATGTCAAAGAACTATGTTACGTATCATCCTTACGATGATCCGTACTATAATGGCGATCGGCGCAATTGTCAATGGTTACTTTTCTTACGCGCCTGATCCATCTCCCTCTTCAATTCTTTTTCCTTCAACGTCCTCCGCTTGTCATACTTTTTCTTTCCTCTTGCCAGTGCAATTTCCACCTTGGCGCGTCCCCTTTTAAAATAAACCTTTGTGGGAATCAGGGAATATCCCTTAACCTCTGTCTTTCCAGTGAGCCGTTTAATCTCTTTTCTCTTCAACAAAAGCTTTCGGGGCCTCATCGGATCCAGCTCAAGACCATGGGCGAATGGGTAAGGGGATATGTGCATATTGTATAGAAAAACCTCGCCCCGCTTTACCCTGGCGTAGCTATCCACGAGATTGGCTCGCCCCTCCCTGAGAGACTTCACCTCAGCTCCCATAAGGGCTACCCCGGCCTCTAGGAATTCGTCAAGATAGTAATCATGGCCGGCCTTCTTGTTTTGACAAACCGTCTTCACACCTGAATCCATAACCTTCATCATTCGCTCGTCATTCGCTTCACTGTCATGAGGGGGTCGTTCATCGCGAATCAATCAACATTGACCTTTCGACCGCCGCTTCTTTTCAATCGTCAATCTTGATGCATTCGTAAAAAGCCAGAAAATGTCCTTTTTTGTCATTCCGGCGAAAGCCGGAATCCAGTCAAAACAGATAGTTAACCACGCCAAGGCGTGGTTCTGGACGCCGTCCCGCCATTCGGCGGGATTCACCGGGGTGACGACTTTTTACGAGACCAGCAATCTTCAATCCAGAAGGTACCCCTTTTCCTCCAACTCGGGAAACATCTCCCGGCTACGTTTCAGGAGATAAGTCCGTACCTCTTTGGCTGTATTCAATCGCATAATCTCTTCCAGATCGGCCCGGGCCTGTTTTATGGGTATAGCCCGTACCAGCTTCTTGATGAGAGGAATGGCCCTGGCGTTCATGCTGAGTCCGTCGAGACCGATCCCCAACAAAATAGAAATACACAGGGGATCGCCCGCCATTTCTCCGCACAGGGAAACCCGAATGTTGGCATTTCGGGCCGCCTCAACCACCTGCCGGATCATCCTGAGGATGGCCGGATGAAACGGCTGATACATATAGGCCACATGTTCGTTGACCCTGTCAATGGCGAGGGCATACTGGATAAGATCATTGGTCCCGATACTAAAAAAATCGCAATAATGGGCCAAGACCTCGGCCATGGCAACGGCTGCGGGAACCTCCATCATAATGCCGACTTCCATGGCAGTATCGTATGGAATGTCTTCCCGATCCAGATCCTCCCTGACCTTGTCCAGGATCGCCCTTGCATCCAGCAGTTCCTGTAGCCCGGATATCATCGGAAACATCAATTGGATACTGCCAAAGGCACTCGCCCTAAGAATTGCACGGAGCTGCGTCTTGAATATCTCTGGCTCCCGAAGGCAGAATCGTATGGCTCTTAGACCCAGCGCAGGATTATTTTCCTCGGATATGGCAATGTCTGATGCAAATTTATCGCCTCCCAGGTCCAGTGTTCGTATGCTGACCGGCGCCGGCCGCATGATCTCCACGACCTCCCGGTAGTCCTCAAACAACTCTTCTTCGTCAGGGAATCCCTTCCCTCTCAGATAGAGGAATTCCGTCCTGTAAAGCCCAATCCCCTCGCCCCCATAATCTTTGGCAGCCGTCACCTCTTCCAGGAACTCAATGTTGGCAGTAATGGCAATCCGATGTCCGTCAGGAGTCTCTGCCGGGAGATGACTCATCCTGGCGATGCTGGAGTTATATTTTTCAAGCTGGAGTTTCCGTTCCTGATAGGAAATGATGTCGCTGTCTTCAGGGTTGATAACGACCACCCCGGAGCTTCCATCAACAATCAAAAGGTCGCCGTCTTCCACCCAGGCGGTAGCATTTTCAAGCCCCACCACCGCCGGGATCTCGAGGGCCTGCGCCATGATGGCGGTATGGGAGGTCCTCCCCCCCACATCCGTAATAAATCCCATCACCTTAGCGGTATTCAATTCCGTGGTATCCGCTGGGGATAGATCGTGTGCAACAATAATCACTCGGTGATTGATATTGCTGAGGCTGTGAGCGGTATCGCCCGAAAGGGTCCTGAGGAGCCGTTCCGCAACATTCTCCACATCGCTGATGCGATTGCTGATATAATCATCATCGATCTGTTCAAAGACCCCCCGTATCTCCTCCAACGTTTTCTTCAAGGCCCATTCGGCATTTATCTTCTCACTAAGAATCTTGTTGATGGTAGAATCTCGAAGCATGCTGTCCTTGAGGATCATCAGATGGCTGTCAAGGATAAAGGCCTGGTCCTTCACCGTGTCCGGCATCCTGTCTTTAAGAGAAATAAATTGCGCCTCTACCGAGCGAAGGGCCTCCTCAAATCGGTCAACCTCCCGGGTCACCTGCTCTTTATTGACAAAGCACTGGTACAGAATCTTGGCCCGCGACCGGTCCACCAAGTGGGCCTTGCCGATAACAATGTCGGGGTAAACGGGAATTCCCCGCAGTTCCTTTCCCGAGGTCACAGATTGTTCCTTCATCCCTTTTCTCCAAACCTTCGCTCAAACAGCTCACTCAGCTTTTCCATAAAACGTTCCGAGTCCTCTCCGACAATTCTCGCCTCCATCTCGGTCCCTTTGGGACATGCCAGCGTCAATATGGACAATATGCTGGAGCCATCCACCTCTTCACCATCCTTCCTGAGAAAGAGATGGGAACGATACCGCCTCCCCAATTCCACGATCTTAGCGGCAGATCGGGCATGAAGGCCCAGACTGTTCCTGACCTTGAGTCTTCTGACGGACTCCACCTGATCCTCTGCTTCGATTTCACTTTTTCTGTCAAGGCATGCCTTATAGACCTGCCGATAGGGGAGCCCTGTCTCCCTGGAAATCAGGGCAGCGATATCCTTGATGCTCATTTGATTGGCACTAATCAGCTCCTCCATTCGATTGAAGGCCTCTCCACTCAATGCCATGGATGTCTCTTTGGATTCACTCCCTGCAACCACTAACGTAAATTCTCCTTTGATCTTCTCCGGCGTCAAAGACGCCAGCATATCTTCCGGGGAACCCCGCTGCACCTCCTCAAAGACCTTAGTCATCTCCCTCACCATGACCATCTGTCTCTTTCCGAATATGTCTCTTAAATCGGCTAACATCGCTTGAATGCGATGCGGGGCCTCATAAAAGACCATGGTGCAGGGCTCGAGGGCCAGCCTCTTCAGTTCTCTTTTCCTCTTCCCTGACTTATTTGACAAAAATCCCAAGAATAAGAAGCGATCTGTCGGTAGGCCCGATACAGACAGGGCCGCAACGACCGCCGAAGGCCCGGGAACCGGCATGACCCTGATGCCTTCATCAGCCGCCCGGCTGATCAGCCGTCCCCCCGGATCTGAAATGCCAGGGGTTCCGGCGTCGGTCACCAAGGCAAGGTGCAGCCCGGACTTCAGCCAACTGATGAGTTGCTCTGTCCTGGAATTCTGATTATGCTGGTGATAGCTTGTCAGGACTGTCCGGATGCCGTAGCGCTCACATAGCTGTTTTGTGTGAGCGACGTTCTCCGCGGCAATCCTATCAACGCTTTTCAGGATCCTCAAGGCCCTCAGGGTAATGTCTTCCAGGTTCCCAATGGGCGTAGATACCACATACAGGTTTCCGTATGGTCGGCCTCGGTCAGCAATTGGATCAGACTGTTCCATTGCCGATCCCACCTAATACGCCAGGTCAAAGGCGTTCTTTATGACCTCTATCTCGGGCTCGCCCTGTCCCAGGCAGACAGCGACCACGTCAAATCTGGCCTTCATATCACAGCAGTTCTTTGATTTCATGTAGGCCAGGGCAACCTTTGAAAGCTGTCGACGTTTCTTCTCATTAACCGCCTCTTTGGCATAGCCAACGGTTTTTCCCTTCCTGGTCTTGATCTCTATAAAGACCAGGGTATCGCCGTCCTTTGCAATGAGGTCCACCTCGCCCAGGGGGCAGCGGTAGTTTCGAAGGATCGACCGGTAACCCAGATGTTTTATCTTTCTGTAGGCCAATTCCTCTCCAAATGCCCCCAACTCGAGCCGTTCCCTTGTCAAAATCACCCGCCTCTTTTCGACCTTTTCTTCTGCTGTTTCTTAACCATGCAACACACGGGAGCATCAAGATAGTTCTATAGTTCTCAGGCCAAACCCCCCCGCGGAAATATCATGCGGATGGGAAATCCAGCGAGGTTAAAACCCCTACCCCTACTTTCAATCCCGGACCACTCGTTTAAAGGTCAGGCGATGGATCGGGCATGGTCCATAAGCCTTCAGCGCGGCAAGGTGTCGAATGGTTCCATAGCCCTTGTTCTTGTCAAAATCGTAGACAGGATACATCTGATGACAGGCCAGCATAATCCTGTCCCGATAGACCTTGGCAAGGATGGAGGCAGCAGAGATGCTGCGGCAGATCTGGTCGCCTTTTTTTAGGCATTTTTGTGGGATAGGGACGGGAACCGGATGGATGCCGTCAACGAGAAGGAACTCAGGTCGCGGATCAAGGGCCTCCACAGCGCGCAACATGGCCTCGAGTGAGGCATTGAGGATATTGAATTCATCAATATACCGGTGCGAAACAACGCCAATGCCCGTGGCTAAGGCCTCACGCTGGATGACGGCAAAAGCCTCCTCTCGCCTCCTTGCCGTCATCTGTTTCGAATCCCGAATCCCCGGCAGATCGGGACTGCCGGCAAAGATCACTGCTCCCGCCACCACCGGACCAGCCAGGGGACCCCGACCTGCTTCATCCACCCCGGCAATTACCTCGTATCCAGTCTTCCGGGCCAACCCTTCATAAAAAAAAGGTCCTACCGTCGGGGTGTCCGCACACTCCGGAAAGAGACGTCCATTTTCATGCGGACCCACGTCATCCAATTTTTGAGCTGGGGCGCATCGGCGTCATTAGGTTCGCTTCTCCTTGATTCTGGCGGCCTTTCCTCTCAGGTTCCGCAGATAGTACAGCCGGCCCCTTCGGACCCTGCCCCTTGTGAGGACCTCGACCTTGTCTATCACAGGGGAATGCAGCGGAAAGATCCTTTCGACACCAATACCGTAGGAGACCTTTCTGACGGTAAAGGTGGCGCCGGTATTTCCTTTGCGCCTACGGATAACAACTCCCTGAAATACCTGAATCCTCTCTTTCTCACCCTCTTTGATCTTGGCATGTACTCGAACCGTGTCTCCCGATCTGAAATCGGGGATATCGACACGCATCTGTTCCTTTTCAAGCGCTTCCATGATATTCATGTCTTACTCCTCTTTCTGTCATATATCGAAGCCGCGGCGCATATCAAAAATGCACTTCCTGCGCCCTCCCCGTGCTCAATTTTCCTCTGACCCTGCCAATCGATCCAGAATAATGGCGGCCGCAGTCCTGACTGAGAGATGATTGTACCCCTTTTTTCCTAAAACGGGGGCCAAGACGCGATCTGATTGCCGTATGACCTCTTCATGAAGGCCCCATGCCGTCCCGAATATCAGAACCGCCACCTGATTCCTCCAAATGGACTCCCTTGCCTCTTCGTAGGATATGGACCGCTCTTCCTGATATCCTGCGTCTGTTGCAATGGTTATGGGGAGTTCTCCCTCTATTTCTTGAATCCTCGCGACTGCCTGCTCAATACTCTCCACCACAGAAACGCATTCAAGGGCCTCTTTCCGGTGCCAGTTGTACCGGCCCCCATATCCCTCGATCCAGTGTCTTAAAACGCGTCTCGCCAGCTCCTGCTGATCCTGAAGGGGCGTGATAATGAAAACCCTCCGGACGTCATACGTTCTGGCCAGCCTGGCCAGGTCATGGATATCCAGGGTTGTTATGGCGGATGCGATCTTCTCGCCGTTTTTGTTGTAAACAGGGAAGTGAACCAGCCCCATATAGAGACGCAAACCCACGCCCCCTTATCATTCTGCCAAAATCGCTTTGTCTTCTGCCGTCAGTCTGGCCTGTTTGAGCAGGTCAGGCCGTCTTTCGACGGTCCGCCTGAGGGATTCTCTCCTCCGCCACACCCGGATCTTTTCATGGTCCCCCGATAGGAGGATTCCAGGCACTTCCATCCCCTGGAAGGTCCTGGGTCGGGTGTATTGCGGGTATTTCAGGAGACCCTCCTCAAAGGAATCTTCGAGAGTGGACCTTTCACCCCCCAGAACACCAGGAATCAGGCGGACCACCGCATCGATGACCACCATGGCCCCCAGCTCCCCACCGGTCAGGACATAGTCGCCTACCGAAAGCTCCAGGTCGATATGGGTTGCAAGAATCCTTTCATCAACCCCCTCGTAGCGACCGCAGATCAAGATGACTTGGTGCCACTGCGACATGTCCCATGCCATCGGCTGGGCAAATTGTTTTCCCTGCGGGCTGAGGAGGATTACCCGGCTAATTCCTTCCACCCTGTCCACCGATTTCAGGGCACGGTCGATAGGGCCCGGTTTCATGATCATGCCCTCGCCGCCCCCGTAAGGACGGTCATCCGTGGTCTTGTGTCTCCCCCTTGCAAAGTCACGGATATTGACCAGTTTGATATTGACGAGTCCCTTGTTAATGGCGCGGGCCAGGATGCCCTGTCGCAGGTAGGCCTCAATCATTTCAGGGAACAGGGTGAGGACATCAAATCTCATTCAGGTCTAACAACCCCTCCATGGCTGAAATGGTCATCCTTCCCTTTTCAAGATCGATATCTTTCACCACCTCGTATGTGGCCGGCACAAAGATCTCTTTCCCGCCACGCCCCACCACATAGATATCATTGCCCCCCGCATCAATGATACGGGAGATGTCGCCGATATGCTCCCCCGTGTCGAGGAAGACCCTGAGTCCGATCAGTTCATGCCATAAATACTCCCCCTCCTCACGGGGAATGGCCTCGGTCATGACCAGGACTTCCGCATCTCTCAATTCCTCTGCCTCTTCTAACGAATTCACTCCTCCTAATTCCATCAAAACAATATTCTTGTGACGTCTTGCAGACAACACCCTGTACGCATGGATACTTCCCGAAATGGATCTCAAAAGAACCTTCCCGGCCCCTTCAAACAATGCCTCAGACTGCGCATAAGACCGGACGCGGAGAAGACCTTCCAGCCCATGGGGTCTGAGAACCTTTCCCAACAGAATCCAATTGCCGGACACCCCGGATGTCAACGCTATTCTATAATCTCCAAAACCGATCGTTTCTTAATCTTTGTGGAGGCTGCGCTAAGAATCGTCCTCATGGCGCGTGCCGTGCGACCCTGTTTCCCGATCACTTTTCCCAGATCTTCTTTCGCTACTTTCAGCTCGATAACCGACGTCTGTTCGCCCTCAATCTCCGTGACGCCCACTTCTTCTGGCTTATCCACGAGCGCTTTGGCAATGTATGAAATCAAATCCTTCATCTCGATTCACCTCCCATCTGATCGCACAGAAACGCCACATCAATTTGACGCTGAATGGGATTGCATCATTCCTTCCTTCTTCAGAAGGGCCTGGGCCGATTCCGAGACGCGCGCCCCTTTTCCAAGCCAATAGTTTACCTTCTCCTCATGAATCTTCACTACCGCGGGATCCTGGGTCGGATCATAATACCCCAGAATCTCCAAAAAGCTTCCATCCCGACGCGCTTGTGAATCAGCCGCCACCAGACGGTAAAACGGCTTCTTTTTCGCACCCATCCGTGTCATTCGAATTCTAACTGCCATCTCCTTTGATCACCCCCTCGTCTTTATTAGGGTCCCAGCGCGAGTTACGGCGGCACCCGATTAAATACCCAGTCTTCAGCCGAAAAAAGATGGGATTTCCAATCCACCCTTTTTGGTAAAGCGCTCCATCATCTTCTTTGTCTGGACAAAATTTTTCAATAGACGATTCACGTCTTGAACGGTCGTTCCGCTCCCCCTGGCGATTCTTCGTCTCCTGCTTCCGTTGATAATTTTATGCCTCCGTCGCTCTTCCGCAGTCATAGAGTTGATAATCGCCTCCACCTTAACCAGCTCTTTCTCATCCGGCTTCAGATTGCCAAGTTTTTTCAGCTTGCCTAACCCAGGGATCATTCCCAGGATCTCTTCGAGCGAGCCAAGCTTCTTCACCTGTCTCAACTGGGACCGGAAATCCTCCAGATTGAATTCACTCCGCTTGAGTTTCCGTTCTAATTCCTTAGCCTCTTTCTCATCGAATTCATCCTGCACCTTTTCAATTAGAGAGAGGATATCTCCCATGCCCAGGATTTGCGAGGCCATTCTGTCCGGATGAAATGGCTCTAAGGCGCTGACCTTCTCCCCCACCCCCACAAATTTGATCGGCTTGCCCGTAATCGCCCTGATAGAGAGGGCAGCGCCGCCCCTGGCATCTCCTTCCATCTTGGAGAGGATCACTCCGGAGATGTCGAGCCGGTCATTAAAGTCCTTTGCCACGGTGACCGCATCCTGCCCGGTCATGGCATCAGCGACCAAAAGGATTTCAGTCGGATGGAGCCTTTCCTTGATCGTCTCCAGCTCGGCCATCAGGGTCTCATCGATATGGAGGCGGCCGGCCGTGTCGATAATCAAGACATCGGCCCCTTCCCTCCCAGCCCCGGCCAGTGCATTTAGGCATATGTTCTCTGGGCGTTGGCCCGGCTCGGTGGGGTAGACCGGAACATCGATTTCAAGGCCTAATTTCTTAAGCTGATCCACGGCTGCCGGCCGGTAGATATCTGCCGGGACCAGATAGGGATGTCTCCCCTGCTTTCGAAGATGCCTGGCCAGCTTGGCGGCGGTTGTCGTCTTGCCTGAGCCCTGGAGCCCCACCAACATCAGCACATGGGGCGTCCTTCCCACCAGTTCGAGGCCCATCCGGGCCTCGCCCATCAACCGGGTCAGCTCTTCATTGACAATCTTTACAATCTGCTGACCGGGCGTCAGGCTTTCAAGCACGTCCTGTCCAACCGCCCGATCGCGAATATCCGAGACCAGTTTTTTGACAACCTTGTAGTTGACATCCGCCTCAAGAAGGGCTAACCGCACCTCCTTCAAGGCATCCTGGACGTTTGCCTCGGTCAGTCTTCCCCGCCCCGTCAATTTCTTGAACGTGCGATTCAGTTTTTCTGATAAGCTGTCAAACATGGGGTTGTAGTCTTAATTTTGCAATCGTTTAGTTTATGCCAATTCATTTAGTTACGTCAATAAAAATTATAGCCATTCTGAAACACGCAGCCAACCCGGTATAACTATTAACACATTTTGCTGATTTTGCCACTAAAATGTTCGCACTCTTGTGAAATTTTGAACTTTCCCTTGATTGCAGACCGTCTCCCGGTTATTATTGGTAACAGGGGGCCCTGTTCAACAAACATATTCAACCTGTTAGATTATCTCCTGTTCGTCAAATGGATCACCGAGACCGTACAGGAACAGGCTTTGCCTCCTGCGAATCGGAAAGTGCGGGCAAGAGAAATGAAGACGATTCGACAGCAACTGATCGAAGCCCTGATGGACAGGAAAATGACCGCTATCGATCTTTCCCAGGAAGTGGGAATCGGTGAGAAAGAGGTCTATGAGCATCTCCCCCATATTGCACGCTCTGTGGCATCCCAGGGGAATAAAGTCGCGGTGGAACCGCCCCGCTGCCTGAAATGCGGGTTTGTCTTTGAAGGGCGCAAGCGGTTCACCCGCCCAGGTCGCTGCCCGAAATGCCGGGAGACCCACATTCAAAACCCGTCATACGCGATTCGCAGGCGATGACAGCTCGATATCCAGGGCTGCCTCTGACCTGCACAAAGGCCACTCTGATAGATATGGAGGCCTTAGAGGTTCCCATTCGCTACAACCGGTATCCAGTATCCAGTAACCAGCATCCAGTTTGAGGAGACAGAATCATGCCAACAGGTCAGTATCTGGGCTTTATCGGCGCCGGCAATATGGCGAGCGCCCTTATCAAGGGACTTCTTGAAAGCGGCGTCTACGATCGCGAGCATCTTCTGGCGGCCGATAAGGACGAAAACGCGTTGAAAAAGGTATCTGCCGGCTTTGGCGTGAAGTGCTATCCCTCCAATCTCGAAGTCGCGTCAGCGTGCCTTATTGTGGTGATCGCGGTCAAGCCGCAGCATATCCAGGAGGCATTGGAGGAGATGAAGGAGGCGATCACGGACCGCCACCTGATCCTTTCCATTGCCGCGGGAATCCCTCTCAAGATGATTCGAGACATCATCGGGAAGAATATCCCCCTGATCCGGGTCATGCCCAATACGCCGGCCCTTGTCCAGAAAGGGGTCAGCGCCCTGGCCCCAGGAGACCTGGCCACGGCGGCGCATATGGATGCGGCCAGGCGTATCTTTGGGGCTGTTGGAGAGACCGTCGAGGTAAAAGAGACCCTGATGGACGCGGTCACGGCCCTGTCGGGGAGCGGTCCGGGGTATGTTTTCAGGATCATGGAGTGCATGGTGGAGGCAGGGATAGGCCTGGGCCTCGAAAAGGAGACTGCACGCCATCTGGTGCTCCAGACCTTCCTGGGAGCGGCCCATCTGGCAAAGACGTCCGACGATTCCCTGCCCGAACTACGCCGGAAGGTGACCTCGCCCGGGGGCACCACCGCTGCGGGTCTGGCCGTTCTGGAGGAGAAGGGCCTCAACGACATGATCATAGAGGCCGTGAACGCTGCCTGCGCCCGGTCCCTGGAATTGGGAAATAGGGAGTAACGATGCCTTAATCCCTCAATCCGCAATGATTCAATCCACCATCACAACTCCCATATCAGTCCTGGGCGTTGCCTTTTGGGATCGGTTTTATGGTGCAGAACGACCAGCGATTGCCGATGCCCCCCACCATCTGGACCCAGCCTGTGAACCTGTCCCCTCGAACCGCTTCGGCCAGTTTGGGACTGTACAGGGGGATCCAGGGGAGATCGTCCATGATGATGTTCTGCATCTCATAGATGAGGTGTTTCCGTTCCTCTGTGTCCATGGCATTGGCGCTGGCGTCGGCCATTTTGTCAAAGCGGGGGTTCCTGTAGCCGCAGGTATTCCAACCATTGGGCCTGTCGTTTCTGGAGGTGAAGAAATTCCTCAGATAGTCCGGATCTAATGAGAGGTTGCCGTAGCCCATGACAAATAGGTCAAATTGACGGCGTGTCTTGACCTGCTGGATGAGGGACCCGAGGGGCATCGGCTTGGAAGTCACCGGCATTCCGAGCAACTTGAGCCATTCCTGAATCATGATCCCCACCATGGCCCGCTGGGGATCATAGTCCGCAGGGGGCGTGAGGATGGTAAATTGTTTCATGGGGTTCCCGTCCGGCATGCGGATCTCTTCCCCGTTGGCCACCTTCCCATCGAGGGTGACGGGCGAGCGTTTCCACGTGTATCCGCCTTGGCTGAGGATCTCGTAGGCCTTGCGGATACGCTCGTCCCTTGAAAGTCCTTCCCCATATGCAGCAACATCCGGGTTATACCAGAGGGCATTGCTGTACGGGACGATAGACCTTTCATCGAGTGCGTACCCCTGCAGGATTCGTGTGGTAATAAAATCCTTGTCCGTTGACAGGGCCACCGCCTTTCTGAAGTGGATATCGTCAAAGGGCTTCTTCCGAAGGTTGAATCCCACATAGTAAAGGGCGTTTTTCTCACTCGTGAAGATCCTGATGTTCTTATCCTTCTCCAGGTCCTGAAGATAGCCTTGCTGAAGCCCCCACCAGAACATGTCAATGCTCCCTCTCAGGAGGGCCAGGATGACTGCATCGGTCGTCCCGAAAAACTTGAATATAATGCCGTCAATGTAGGGTCCCAGACGGTGGCCCGAGATCTCTTTTCTCTCCCCGAAGAAATGCGGGTTCTTTTTGAGGCACAGGTAGGCCCCCTGACGCCACTCCTTCAGCACGAACGGCCCGTTGCTGACCGGATCGGTCACCTTTTCCCTGAGCAGCGCCAGGAGTGGCTTCTGGGTTTTTTTTGCATTCTCGGCAATGGGGGCCCATTGCTTTTTCTGAACGATGGGCGTGCCGAGGGTCCTTGAGAGGAAGATGGCCTTGGGCTCCCTGAGATGAAAGCGGACCGTCTGTTTGTCCAGGGTCTCAATCCTGCTGATGAACTCCCAGTTGGACACAAAGCGGGGGACCTTGAACTCCTTGATCAGGTTGCCCGTAAAGGCCACATCCTCCGAGGTCAGATCAGAGCCGTCCGACCATTTGGAAGGCCGGATCTTCACGGTATAGGAGAGGGCAGCCGCGTCGAACACCGGGTCATCCGCAGCCAGCCACGGGATCAGTTTCAGGGTCTTGGGCTCTCGAATATACAGGGGCTGATAGATCTGAGAGAGGACCTTGGTGGACCAGGCATCAGAGGCCAGCCATACATTGAGCGTTTTGGGCTCTTCCAGCAGCCCGATGGTGATGTCTTCGTCCGCACGGGCCTCCGGCGCTGAATGGAGCCAAAAGCCCCAGGCGCTGAAGATAAAAAGAATACAGAGGGCATAGATGCGCGGGAAGGGTTCACAGGTTCTGGGTTTCCCGCTGTAAGCGGGATTCAAGGTTGGGGAAAAAGACAGAATTGCCAAACCGAAGACCTGCCGAAAATAGCTGTCCCTGCCAAATAGGTTCCAATGGGCCACTGGTTTTCCGGCGGTAACAGTCCGTGCGGGCGTTTTCACAGGACAATGCGCCGCCAACGTGGAATCCGGGGCTGGAGAAATGCAACCCTGAACCTTTGAACCTTTGAACCCGTGAACGGTTACGACGCGCGTCCCATGCGTGGGTTCCGGGCGAATGTCGTAGGGCGTGTACATGGTTTCCTCCATGATGTTCCGTGAGATGGGTGCGGGTCGTCTCTGTACGATGTCGCTTGATCTGGAGCCTTGCCAGATAAAGATCATTATAGGATGTTTCGTCAGTTTAAAAAAGGATTTTCGTCGCAGCATGGCTATGGACCTGACCCAACCGGCGGCCCGCCTTGGGAGATTGTAACGCGGATGTTTGTTGAATCCTTTATCCGTGTTGCTGAATCTTGAGTTCCAGCAGCAGATCTCCCTTTCGGCCTCCCGGCATCTCTCTTCCCATGCCTTCGAGACGCAGGATCGTCCCCTCCTCGACCCCGGGGGGCACGGTCACGTGAAGAAGCCTTTTCTGGAAGGCCCAGGGGATGTTGACCAGCTTTCGGGCGCCTGTGAGGGCCTCTTCAGGCGTGATGACCATGGCGCCGTAAAGGTGGGGGGCATCCGATGCAGCGGTGGTATGAATGGCCTGGAGATGGCGGGTCTTCTTTCTGGCGGTCTTTCCCTTGATGGTACGGGTGATTCCGGTTTCCGGGACCTTGGCGAAGAGCTTCAGGCAGATCATTCCAAAGATGAATCCGCCGATATGGGCCCACCAGGCAATGCCCCCTTCCTGGGCCGGGGTGAAGGAAGCGCTGGCAAGCTGAAAGAAGAACCAGAGGCCGAGGAAAATGAAGGCCGGAAGCTCGATGAAAAAGGGGATGATAAGGATGGGGATCAATGTGAGGATCCTGGCCCGTGGATGGAGGATAAAATAGGCCCCCATGACCCCGGCAATGGCGCCGCTAGCCCCTACCGTGGGAATCTGTGAGTGCCAGTTGAGAAAGAGATGGGAGAGACCGGAGGCCAGTCCGCACAGAAGATAAAAAAGGAGGTATCGTATGGGCCCCAGGCGGTCCTCCACATTGTCGCCGAAGATATACAGCGACCACATGTTGAAGAGGATATGCCAGAAGCCTCCATGGATGAACATAAAGGAGAGGAATGAAAAGAGCTGCTGGCCCAGGGTGAAATGGGCGGCCACGAAAGGGTCCGAGTACCTTGCCGGAACCAGGCCGTAGAGGAGGATGAAATGGCCTAACCTCGCCCCCTGAGAGAACTGAACGAGGTAGACCGCCACATTGACGGCGATGATCAGGTGGTTGATGACCGGATAATTTCTGGATTCAACAATATCACGGATAGGAATCATGGCATGCCGTTGATCGCCTCAGGAATGCCGCTTTTCCTGAAAACGATGAAGCTCGCCGGTGGTTATGACGCGCTGGCGCATAGATCTCCGGTCGAGCGACTCGTTGTGGCGCAATCTATGCTGATTAAAGATCTGAGGTGCAGTTCGGGCAACGCGTCGCCTTAATCGGAATAGCGCTGAAGCATCTCGGGCATTCCTTGGTGGTGGGTTCGACGACGGGCACTTCCTCTTTCCTTTTGAAGCGGTTCATTTGCTTGATCATCATGAAGATCACAAAGGCCACGATAACAAAATCCAGGATGGTGTTGATGAATACACCGTAATTGAGTGTGACGGCCTCCGATGCAGCGGTTTTCTCCTTGATCGTGATGGCCAGTTGCGAGAAATCGACGTTGCCTAACAGCAAGCCGATTGGCGGCATAATGACATCGTTCACAAACGAACTGACAATCTTCCCAAATGCAGCGCCGATAATAATGCCTACGGCCATGTCAAGGACGTTCCCACGCATGGCAAACTCCTTGAATTCTTTAAGCATTCCCATGGATATTCTCCTCCTTTTTTGTCACAGCATAATGGTTTTTGATTGCACACCCATTTATTTTAAAGTCAATTTGCCCTCATATTAACAGTCTCATAATTGTCCTTACACTGTCATTCCGGCGGAAGCCGGAATCCAGTCTGTTTCTGGATGCCGGATCGAGTCCGGCATGACGAAAATGTCAATAGTATTACGAGACAGGTAATAAGCGGTTAGCGGCAGGCCTTCGGGCAAATTCACCTTGTGCGCATCTCCACATCCTTTCGACATACCGGGAGCTAACCGACCAGGACCACGGATATATCTCCGGCAGAGTGAATGACCTTCTGCGAGACGCTTCCAAGGAAAAACTCCTTGATGGCCGACAGGCCCCTTCTGCCGATCACAATGATGTCGTATTCGGCGGCGGCTTCATCGATGATGTCCCTTGCAACCCCCCTTTTCTCTGGTTGGACCTTGGCAGAGATACTGTCTTCGGGAAAACCCGCGTTCACAAGAAGTTGCTTGGCTTTGGTGAGTGCCTCATTGACCAGTTCCGTCTTCTTGTCCTGCATGGAGCAGAAAATCTCCCGCTGTGAAAGAAAATAGGTTGTCAATTCCGGGCTGAAGATCTCGCAGGCCGCCGCCGTGTCCGGGATGACGCTGAACAGGGTGATCTGGTGATCATGGGTGAACGATTTTGTTATAAATTCCACCCCGCGCATGGCGTTCTCGGAATCATCAAAGGCCACCAGTATCTTCTTTTCCATGGGCTACCTCCTTCTCATATGAAACTTCAGGTTCAGAGGGTCAAGGTTCAAAGGTTCAGGGGTTCAGGGGTTCTCGTTGCTGGTTCATTCGACATTTTGCGACAGGTCGGCAAGCCGTGGACGGATCGCCCAAAGATCTTCTTGCCAGGATCTATTTGGAAGATTAACATTTCATTACCGGATTCTCAATTATTTTCTCTTGAGTCGTACAAACGGAAATATTCGGGGGAATCTTACGGCAACCCTATTGTTGAGCAGGAGAAGAGACGGATGAGCGAGACAGTCAGGATCAGCGATATGATGGTTGAGAGCGGGGTGACATTCGGCACCAGCGGGGCCCGGGGTCTGGCAGATCATATGACCGACAAGGTCTGCTATGCCTATACGGGAGCCTTCATCCAATATCTGGAGGAGCAGAAGGAATTGGCCGGCGAGGGCGTCATTGCCGTGGGCGGGGACCTTCGCGCCAGCACCGACCGGATTATGAAGGCCGCTGTTAGGGCTGTGTTAGACAGGGGGTATCTGCCCCGGTCCTGCGGGAGGCTCCCATCGCCCGCCCTGGCCCACTATGGACTTGTGAAAGGGATCCCCACCATCATGGTGACGGGGAGTCATATCCCCGAGGATCGCAACGGCATCAAATACACCAAGAAGAAAGGGGAGATTCTCAAACAGGATGAGGCGGGGATTCGGCGGCAGGAGATTGCCCTCCCCCAGGGTCTCTTTGACAACAAGGGGATGTTCCCCTCGAAGCAGGCAGACCTGACCCCTGATCCGGAGGCCATAGGCCTCTATGTGGAGCGGTATCTCCGGTTCTTTCCTCACAAGGCCCTTCAGGGGAAGCGCATCGGCGTGTATCAGCACTCTGCGGTAGGCCGCGACCTGATGCGTACGATCCTTTCCGGTCTGGGTGCGGAGACGATGCCCCTCGGACTTTCCGAGATGTTCGTGCCGGTGGACACCGAGGCGATCCGACCCGAGGATGTGGCGGCTGCCAAACAGTGGATGAAAGATTACGAGTTTGACGCCATCGTCTCCACAGACGGCGACAGCGACAGGCCCCTCATCAGCGATGAGAAGGGCAAATGGCTGAGGGGAGACGTGGCCGGCATCCTCTGTTCAGCCTACTTCAAGGCCGATGCGGTGGCGACCCCGGTATCATGCAATTCCGCTGTGGAGACGTGCGGGCTCTTTCAACGGGTCTACCGCACCCGCATCGGCTCGCCCTATGTCATCGAGGGGATGGAACAGGCCGTTCGGGACGGGTTCCAACGGGTTGTGGGATACGAGGCCAACGGCGGCTTTCTGACGGCCTCGGACATGGAATCCGAAGGCCATATCCTGACCGCGCTTCCGACACGGGACGCAGTGATCCTCCATATCGCCATCCTCCTCCTCTCCATTCAAAAACAAAAGCCCATCAGCCAACTGGTCTTGGAACTGCCCCAGCGGTTCACCGCCAGCAACCGTCTAAAGGATTTCCCTACGGAAAAAAGCAGGGCCAGGCTCAGTGAATTTTATATCGGAGACAATGTTAGGGATAGGGCCGCCCTCGAGGCTGTTTTCGGCGGGCACTTCGGCCCAGTTGCATCGATTGATGCCACAGACGGGTTGCGCGTCACTTTTAAGAACCATGAAATCGTTCACCTGCGGCCCTCGGGGAATGCCCCCGAATTCCGCTGCTACAATGAGGCCGACACAGAATCCCGGGCCATGCAAATGAATCAAATTTGCATGGAGATCATGGCCGGATGGCGGCAGGCGGAATGGGAACTGG
The DNA here is from genome assembly GCA_030837545.1 of Thermodesulfobacteriota bacterium. Classification (GTDB taxonomy): domain Bacteria; phylum Desulfobacterota; class DSM-4660; order Desulfatiglandales; family Desulfatiglandaceae; genus AUK324. Next base: position 25,670 of record JAUPKI010000113.1, read on the forward strand.
ATGCTGGATACTGGATGGGTGGATGACTGGAATGCTTTGAGCCTTCAGCTCGTTGCTATTGAACAATTATCGCGGTGAGGATCGTGGTGGCCCATTTGGTGATACTCATTGTCAAATTCGTTTTCCCAGTCCATCAGACATCTCCTCGATACTTCACCTCTATTGTTGTCGGCTTAAGGGAAATTTATGCTTTTCTGGACATCCTTCATCCCCTCACCACACCGTTTATGGCTAACGAAAACTGGGCAGAAGACCTGGTATGTTTTGGGGTTTTTTGGGGAAGAAGATCGCTGAAGCTCGAAGGGGATATGGGCTGTATGTTAAAAAGGGTATCCCCATGGGAAGACGTCCTGAGTTGGTCGGCGGTGGTTTGATCAGGAGCCTCGGGGGATGGAAAGAAGTCAAGAAGCTGAGACATTCCGGGCAGGATCGAATAAAGAGCGATCAACGGATATTGGGGGACAGCGATTTTGTAATGGGGGTCCTCTCGGAGTCAGAGGAGAATTTTTCTTGGAAATATCGACTAAAAAGCCGTGGTCTCAATTTTGAAAAGGTCGTTCAAAAGGTTGCATCCCTGTTTCATGTGGAAGAAGCGTACCTCATCGGAAAAGGAAGGCAAAAAGACAGGGTGGGACCCAGAGACCTGCTCTATTATGGGTGTGCCGTTGAGCTTGAAATACCCATGGCGGATCTTGCAAGAAGGCTCAACCTGACGCTTGCTGCGGTGAGTTTTGAGGTGAAAAGAGGAGAGAGGGCGGCAAAAGAAGGGTGTTGGCGTCTTGATGAGTGACTTATTTGATTATTTAAGGACGTCCCACGGTCCATTGCCGCATCCCCGCTATTCCACCTCCACCTCCACCGCATCTATCCAGGTCAGGTCCGGGACCCCGTTCACCAGGTCATCCATGGCCAGGTAAAAGGTGTACCATCCTGCCTGCAGGGGCAGATTGAGAACCTCCAGGGGTTCCACATCGCCAAGAGGCATGACCGCGGCCGGCTTGATGCCGGGGTTCCACCCATTGGCCCCATAGGTGTACCAGCCGAAGGGCGTATGGGCCGCGACCCAGCATTCCACCGGCGTACCGGCATGCTCCCCGGGCTGGACCGCAACCGTTACGGACACCGGCTCCTCTTCAGAAGTCGTTGCCACCCCGTCCCGGTTACCGGCCTGGATATTCACCACCCCGGCCCATGCAGACACCGGTCCGTGGAAGGTTGTCACGCCCGCAGTGTCGATGTCTTCCAGCTCATAAAAATAGGTCCTCCCCGGGACGACATCGTTGTCTTCAAAGGCATACTCCGCCCCCCACCCTAATCCGCCCTCGGCCGGAATCAGGACGTCCGTGATGCGGGCATAATAGCCATCCACTCGCTCGCCCCGCCACAGGTGAAAGCCGGCCTTGTCTATCTCCGTGGCCGTGTGCCACTCCAGCCGCACAAAATCCTCGAACCCCTGGGCCCTAAAAGAGACCAGGTTTACCAGTACGCCGACCTGCTCCACATAGTATTCAGGATCATCATTCTGAAAATGGATCCAGCCGATGTTTTCGCCCCACGCATAGCCGTCAAACGTGCCTGTGCCCGAATCCCATGTCACCTGGCTGTGGGTGGGGTTGAAATTGATCCACCCAACGTTTTCGCTCCAGGCATAGCCGGAAAGGGCCCCCGTGCCGCTGTCTCGGTTCACGCCCCAGTTGGTGTTGCTGTCATTTTCATATTGAGGCGGGAAACCTTTCGGGCCACCTGTGCCCCCCAGTTTGATCCACCCGACGTTTTCGGCCCACACATAGCCGGTCAGGTAGGTGGGGGCTACGGCCACGCAGGCCCAGGACGCATGCCAGTTAGTCCAGCCGGCATTCTCCGACCAGGCGTATTTATTGGTGGTGGAGATGTTGCAGTCGTCGGCCCATGCCAGTTGCAGTCTCAAAAATCCAAAGCACATCATTAACATAACTGCCAATGTCATGATGTTTCTCATATTTGCTTTCATTTCACCCCCCCAGCATTATTGCATAGTCACGATTGACGAGGTAGTCCAGATTCCAAAGTCCAAATTCGAATGATCAGTGACCATTTTCAATTCTCTTCTTTCTGAATGCTCCGGACGCACCAGCTTCCCAACATATGCATCCCGTCCGCTCTTGGGGAACCCGCCAACAACCGCAGGCGAGTCAGCGTGCCCGGCCATCGACAACTTCAGATATGTCACTCAATGTCATTGACTTAAAAGCTCATCTTCTCATGCGCAACCAAAGGGCGTCATTCCGGCGAAAGTTGGAATCCAGTGTTTTCAATATGTTCTGGACCCCGGCGTTCGCCTGGGTGACGACGAGGATCAGGCGAATTATTCTTAAGTCAATGCCATTGACATGTCACTTATGAAACCTGTCGCGCATCCTCATCCATCACCTGCATGAAGGTCCCGACCTTCATCAATGGCATGCAACCAGAGTTCTCTTGCTTGAGAGTGCGATATCGCTCAGCCAATTTCTCGGAAAACACCGTGCGCAACCCCGTAAAAAATCGCTCGCTTCACGAGCAGGGACACACTCCCTGCACCCCCGTCTAAAGAACCCAAAGGTATAAAGATTCAAAACTTCTATTGTCCGGCGCAGGCAGGCCACACGTAATCGGTCGAGGCCATACCCGTGATGTACACGTACCCAGCCATCGGGTCCACTCGCCACGCATAGGCCGAACCGCTCCCGGACGGAGTACTAGACCAGGAGTAGCTCGGCTGGATGTTGACAAAGGGGTGCCCCGAAGGCAGCGCGGGGCAAGTTCGGCCCATATCAATCAAGCTAAACAACTCCTTTGCATTGGGCAGGCGCCAGTCGCTATAACCTCCATAATCAAGGTCGTTGCAATAGGAAAGAGCCGTTGCCCAATTTTTTAGACCATCCAGGTTCGCATTCTTGGTCCACATGAGTCCCGTCAGGTTGTGGGTCACCACAATTGCATCTGCTTCAGCACAGTCAACTCCAGCATGATCGCTATCATAACAGGCAAACCGCAGGTTGGGCCAGGGTACGCCTTTTTGATAATAGCCGTCGTTATGGTTAGAATAGCTGGCTGTCTGGCAGGTCTTGGGAACCTGGGTGGGGATAGCCTTCTCGTATAACTGATCCACAGTGTGCCCCGTCGAACCGGGTGTCCCCGATGGCTCCGTGAACGCGCCGCTCCGTTTAGTTGGACTTAGAAACCCTGGTCCTTACAACACCAGCCCCAAAACCATCCCTTTCACATGGTCCATGATTCTGGCTCCCTTCCAATGTAAAAAACGTACATTCACCTGCCATCAATCAATGCGCCGCAGGACCCCTGCATCCAGGTTCGAAAGCCGCGCGACCCTATACATAATACATAAACCTGTTGACATTGCCAATCGAAAATAGACAAGCCTCGTTACCCAAAACAGCCCGCCAAACCCGCGGCGGCGCGCAATATAAGGCTGTTAAGTTTTTAGCTCCACAGTCCAAAGTTCTCGTAATATATTGATATTATTGAATGTATAAATTCCGAGCCGTCATTCCGGCGAAAACCGGAATCCATTATTATTTCGATAGGTTAATTGCTCTGGATGCCGGATCGGGCCTGCCCCGTACCCGATACGGGGTCCGGCATGACGAGAGAACTTTGGACTCTCAA
>JAUPKI010000114.1 GCA_030837545.1 Thermodesulfobacteriota bacterium
GAAACCCAGAACCTGTGAACCCTTGCCGGAATTGATAGCACAAACGGGTTCGATTGAAAAGCCAAAACCATGTTTCACGTGAAACATGGGGGTACAGGAAGGCCGTTTGGATCCTCTCTGGAATGCCGATGTTTCACGTGAAACATTGAATAGAGGTAACCGTGCGGTTTTCATCGAACCCTGGCCTTGCCATCGGCGTGACCTGCGGGTGACAGGGCGCCTGCTGAAATGGGCGATGGGTCCTGCCCGTAAAGGGTCTCCCGCATATCCGCGGCGATCCTTTGAATGGCGCTGTTGAAGCCCGCTTGAAGTCCTGGAGTGAGTGTCTCCCCGTAGGGGATGTTCCTTCCGATCTCGATCCCGTAGATGAGGATGATGTGGGGGATATGGAGGCCCAGGGAGCGTCCCAGGGAGAGAACAACGTGGAGGTCCGGACCGTGAGACGAGGCGATATGAAGGCCCTGACCCGGTTCCTGGAGGCGGGTGACAGCCCCAACCGGGACCGCACCGCTGGTCATGGCATCCACGAGGCAGAGGCTGTTGTGCCCGGCAATGAGGTCCAGCAGGTCCATCCCGATCATGGGGATGGTCTGGACCGCAGCGGCGGGAAAGGACCTCCCCAAGGCCCTGGCCGCATGGAGCCCTACCCCGTCATCCGAGAGGAGGGGATTTCCCATGCCCACGATGACGAGGCCTTCCCAGGTTTCAGTCACGCCTCAGAGTCCGAATGACCCCTCCGGAAGGGTCCCTCAGGTTCACCACAAAGGGGATCCCTCCGGGAAGGGCGTGTGTGGCGCAGGCCAGACAGGGGTCATAGGCCCGAAAGGCCATCTCCACCCGGTTGAGGAACCCCTCCTTCACCTCCGGCCCTCGCACAAAGGCCCGGGCCGCCTTCTTGATGGACAGGCAGATGGGGCCGGCGTTGTTCTGAGTGGCCACGATGAGGTTGACCCGGGTCAGGATTCCCCGCTCGTCGGTCTCATAATGATGGAAGAGGGTCCCTCGCGGGGCCTCGACGCACCCCACCCCTGTCCGCATCAGTTTGAGGTTCATGTTTCGTATGTCCCTGCTCGTCAGGAGGGGGTCCCTCACGATGCTCTGGTTTCGCTCCGCGGCCTGAAGGGCGCAGATGAGTCTGGCCCAGTGCATGGCCAGGGTTTGGGGGGCGGGCCTCGCACCCAGGGTCTCGAAGAAGATCTCGAACTCCTTCTGGGCCAGGGGGGTCGCCATGCCGCTCGCCACGTTGAGCCGGGCCAGGGGCGCCACCCGGTAGAGCGACGTGTCATCCCCCTCGACCAGGCCCTTCCAACCCAACTGTTTCAAATAACAGAACTTGATGGTGGTCCAGGGCTCCACCCATTCGGCAATGTGATCGAGATAGTCCCTCGGATGAAACCGGACAAACTCCTTTCCCTCGGGCGTGATGACCTTGACCGTCCCGTCATAGAAGCTGACATGATCGTTTTCATCCACAAGGGCCATGGAATAGGTCCTGAGGGCATAGGCATCGCTCAGGATGAGGTCCTTCAGGGCCTTCTGACCCAGGACCTCCTTCTTGAACAGGTCCAGGGCGAAGAGGGCAAACGCCACCGAGTCGTCGGCCGTGGCCATGAGGCCCTTTCGGTCCTCTTCGGCGATCCCCCGGGGGACGCCGCCTGGAAGACCTCCCTCCGGATGGGGGGCCTTGCTGAAGAGGAGGCGGATGATGTCCCGGTTCCGTTTTCGAATGTCGATGACCTGTTTTCCGATCTCCTTTCCCACCCTGCCGATGACCCCGAGGATATTTCGCTCCGAAGGGGCGGCGTCCGGTCCCATGATGAAGTCCGGGGCAGCGAGGAAAAAGAAATGGATGTAGTGGTCTTCGATGATAAAGGCATTGAATTCCAGTTCCCGCAGCAGGCTCGCAGTCGGCGTGGGCGCTACGCCGTAGAGGGCGTCCAGGGCCTTTGTGGCTGCCATGTGATGGGCCGAGGGGCACACCCCGCAGATGTTGGGGGCGATACGGGTCATTTCCTCTGCAGGCCTTCCGACACAGAATCTCTCAAAGCCCCTCAGCTCTACGACCTGCCAGAAGGCGTCCCGGACCTCTCCGTGGTCATCCAGGAAGATCTCGATCTTTCCGTGCCCTTCCAGTCTCGTGATGGGATTGATGGTGATCCGCTGGGTCATGGGGTCTCCTCCGTTGCCTGGCTCAGGCGTCTGGCCCCCAGGGTGGATACGGGGTGGGTGAACCGGTAGAGATACCCCACCGGGTCGCCGAGGGAGGCCATGACAGCCTCCGGATCCCCCGTGGTCCCGACCTTGAGGAGTGCGGCGAGCGATGAGATGAACCGGGAGCCTGGATCAGAGACCCCGGGAACCGGTCCAAAGCAGCCTCGACAGGGGGTATTGCTGCGGATGCAGGTCTCGCCGCACCCGGACCGGGTGGCAGGGCCCATGCACAGGATCCCCTCTGCCAGGAAGCACATCTCCGGGTCTGCCTCCACCTCGTGGATGCGCCGAATGGGCCCGTGGATTTCCAATCGCATCGGCTTGGTCTTGTTCCTGGGGCAGGTTTCACAGAGGGCCTTTCGCGGGGCGAGGGTTGACCCCTTTGGCGGGAGATCGTCTGTCAGGACGGCCCGGACCCCGTTCCGGATCAACTCCGAAGGGGGCGGGCACCCTGGAAGGTAATAGTCCACCTCGATGACCTGATTCAGGGCATACACATGATCGAAGAATGCGGGGAGGCGGAGGATTTCTTCCTCCCACGCCGTCTCGACCTGCGGGAGTCTCCCATCCGGGTTGACGACGCTGGGGGCCTTCACATAGACCGCATCGAGGATCTCTTCCCTGGAAACGAGATTGGCAAGCGCCGGGGTCCCGCCAAAACAGGCGCACGCGCCAAGGGCGATGACGAGTTTGCATCGGTCCCTCAAGAGATGCGCCACCTCCGCGTGTTCGGAGTTTCGCACATGGCCGCTGACAAGCCCTACGGCTATTTCCCCTTTGCCGAAAGCCGCCAAGTGGTCATATTTGTAGTCCATGGCCACGGGCCAGAATTCGATAGAGACAGCCTCGGCCACATCCAGCAGGCCCTCGTTCAGATCCACAATGGCCTCATCGCAGCCTCCACAGGCCCCGAGCCAGCAAATGGCAACCTTGGGTTTTTCTCCCATTCTGACCTCCTGCCCCTACAGCAAGGCCCTGTTCAGGGGGCCAAGCGCTGAGAGAGATTCTTTCATTCGGGCGATACGCCCCAGGATCTTTCGGCCTTCCGGATCCAAGGAAAACTCAATCCGCACCCTTGCCTTCTCGATGCCGTGCGCCTCGAGAACATCCCTTAAGAGATACAGCATCTTGAGGGTTCGGAAGTTCCCTTCCTGGAAGTGGCAATGCCCTTCCTCGCAGGCAAGGATCAGGACCCCATCCGCTCTCTCCTTGAAGGCCTTGAGAAGGTGAAGGGCATCGAGTCTCCCACTGCACTCCACGGGAGTGAGGAACTCCACATCCTCTCCGAGGGCGTTCATATCCCTGAGGTATGCCCATCCGAACTTGCACGAAAAACAAACGAGTTTCGGCTTGTAGCCCATAGGCCCACTCCTTGCGCTTATCAGGAAAGCCGGTCATAGGTATTCTGCAGAATTCCCTCCAGGGGATCGTCTCTGAGCGCCCTGGCCCCTGAGGGACAGGCGGCCACGCACATCCCGCAGGACTTGCACTTGAAGCTGTCTGTGATCGAGATGCGTCCCATTTCCACGTCCTTGAGCTGGATGGCGCTGTAGAAACAGGCCGACACGCAGATGCCGCACCCGCAGCAGCGATCCGTCAGGACCTCCACCGGGTTGAGGGACTCCCTGAGCCCGATAGACAGACAGGCCTTGCAGGAAATGCAGGGCCCGCAGGCAAGACAGCGACGGGCCTCCTCGATCGCCTCCTTCAGGTTGAACCCGCGCTCGAAGAGCTGGAAGTGCATCCGTTTTTCAGGGGGGATCCAGACGACCTCCGGCTCGGACAGGTAGTGCCGCCTCAGCGGGATGTCCTGCACCTCGAAGAGGCGCTTTCTGCCCTCGGTCATATCGCGACCCTGGAGATGACGTTCAATGGATTCGGCCGCCGCAAGTCCGTCCCGCATGGCCTCCACCATGAATCCGATTTTTCGGAGGTCTCCCCCCACAAAGACCCATTCCTTGTTCCGGCTCTGGAGGGTCAGGGGGTCCACGGCAAGCCTTCCCTTTGCATCCACCAGGCCTTCGCTCTGCAGGGCCGTCCAGTCCGGTCCCTGGCCCACCGTGATGATGAGGATATCCCCATCCAACACCATCGTGTCGGCCAGATCGAACTCCGGGTGAAACCCGTGGTCGTCATACACCTGGAGACACTTAGGGCACTCGATTCCCTTCATGCGCTCGCCCTCGCCGATGATCCTCTGAACGCCTCTCGAATAGATGATCCGGATTCCTTCTTCCCAGGCCCCGCGGATCTCTTCGACATCCGCCGGGATGCCGTCCCGCGAGGTCTTGTCTTCGCATTCGAGGGCCAGGATGCTGGTCAGCCCTCCAAGCCTTCGGGCCGTTCGCGCTACATCAAAGGCCACGTTTCCGCCGCCGATCACGAGGATCTTTTTGCCCCTGAAATAATTGGGCCGGATGTTGCCGTGACTGACCTCATAAAGGAAGGTGTGACCGTACATGACGCCGGAAAGGTCCTGTCCTTCCACCTTGTCCCTGCCAAAGGTGAGGATCCTGGGCGTTGGGGTCCCCTGTGCAATGAAGACGGCCTTGAAGCCCTCATTCCGGAGTTTGTCTAAGGTCCACTTCCCCTGGCCAACCCTCACGTTGTATTTGACATCCATCCCAAGCATCCGTACCAGGTTCTCCAGAGTGGATTCCAGCACCCGCTCCGGCAGCCTGTAGCGGGGGATCAGCCAGAGGGCCCCTCCAAGGCGATCCGACGCCTCGAAGATGGTCACGCGGTATCCCCTCCTGCTGAGATCATAGCCGGCCATAAGTCCTGCCGGACCTCCGCCGACGATGGCCACATTCTCCTTGTGTTTGACCAGGCTCCATTCCTCGCGCTTTTCGAGATAAGGGATATAGGTGTCGGAGATGAAACGCTTGAGAAGCCTTCTCTTGATGGCCCCGCCCTTGGAGTGATAGTTGCACTCCAGTTCACAAAGCCCGCATACATAGCCGCACACCGCAAAGAAGGGGTTCTTTTCGTAGAGGTAGTCTCCGATTTGGAGGATGCCCGCGGTGGCCTCTCCAGGGTCCTCCGGAAGAAGCGAGATCAGGACGTTCGTGCGCTGGATGTCTTCGTTGATGGGACATTGTTCCTGGCAGGGGGGGAGGTACTGCTTGACTGCCTGCTCAACCGCTGCGGCGCCTTTGCTCACGGTGTTCCACATGGCCCTTTCTCCTTCGATCTGAACCAGGGGTTAGGTCTTCTGGGCGGTTGCCCCTGACACCAAGGGCATCGGGCGACATCATTATTGTAAGGTTCGTGATCTTATACGAGGGGCGGGCGGGTTGTCAATATGGATTGCAGCCCCGGGATTCCAGGGTCCTCAGTCGCCCCCCATGCGGGGGCGTGGATTGAAACAGCAACCTCTTGAGCTTAGGCAGCAGCGCCTAAATAGTCGTTGCCTTAGAGGGAGGTTATGTGCCATAAGAGCCTGAGTGGGAAGAGTGTTTCACCCTCTCGTCGCATCGCCGGTTTGAGAACATGGAAAGGAGAAGGCTGATGGAAATGAATGACCTGATACCCGATTACGGGCTGGAAAATGCAGGGCTCCACGATCTCGGGCAGGTTCACTGGAACCTTTCGACACCCGGACTCTATGAATGGGCCGTGCGCAGATACGAGGGCGCCATTGCCCATCTGGGTCCCCTGGTCGTGAGCATGGGGCAGCATACCGGCCGGGCCGCCAAGGATAAATATGTGGTGGACGAGCCCGAAACCACAAAGGACGTCTGGTGGGGCAAGGTCAACGTCAGATATCCCGAAGAGAAATTCCATGCGCTCCACAAGCGGATGGCGGCCTACCTTCGGGGCAAGACGGTTTTTGTCCAGGATTGTTACGCAGGGGCTGAAGAGCAGTTCCGCCACTCGGTTCGCGTGGTAACCGAACATGCCTGGCACAACCTCTTTGTGCGCAATATGTTCATTCAGATGCCGCGGGATCGGGAGATCATACGGGAGTTTGTCCCTGATTTCACGGTGCTTCACTGCCCCAATTTCAATGCGGATCCGGATGATGACGGGACCCGTAGCGGGACCTTTGTGGCCCTCCACTTGAGCAGGAAGCTGATCCTCATCGGCGGAACCGCCTATGCGGGAGAGATCAAGAAGTCCATCTTTACCGCCCTCAATTTTCTCCTGCCGGGCCGCCAGGTCCTTTCCATGCACTGCTCGGCCAATGTGAGCAGGGAGGACCCTGCAGATGTGGCCATTTTTTTTGGTCTGTCAGGGACCGGGAAGACCACCCTTTCTGCGGACCCGAACCGGCTATTGATCGGGGATGACGAACACGGCTGGTCCGACAACGGGGTCTTCAACTTCGAGGGGGGATGTTACGCCAAGGTGATCCGCCTGTCCCGGGAGGCGGAGCCCGAGATCTACGAGTGCACCCGGCAATTCGGGACCATCTTGGAGAATGTGGCCTTGAACCCCACCATCCGCCGAATCGATCTCAATGACAGCATCCTTACGGAGAACACCCGGGCCTCCTATCCGCTCTCTCACCTCCAGAATATCGTCCCTTCCAAAATGGCGGGTCATCCGAAAACCATCGTCATGCTGACGGCCGACGCCTTTGGTGTCCTCCCTCCCATCGCCCGGTTGACGCCGGAGCAGGCCATGTATCATTTCATCAGCGGGTATACGGCCAAGGTGGCCGGGACGGAGAAGGGGGTTTTGGAGCCAGCGGCCACCTTCAGCGCCTGCTTCGGGGCCCCCTTCATGGTGAGACACCCTTCCGTTTATGCCCAGCTCCTGGCCGACAAGATCGCCAGGCACCGGGCTTCCTGCTGGCTGGTGAACACGGGCTGGACCGGCGGGCCTTACGGCGCTGGTTCCCGCATGAAAATCGAGCACACTCGGGCGCTTCTCAATGCGGCCCTCAGCGGCCAATTTGAAGGGGTCGAGATGCGGTTGGATCCGTACTTCTCGTTTAGGGTCCCGACACAGGCCCCGTCGGTTCCGCCAGACATCCTGAATCCACGGGAGACCTGGTCCGATAAAGCGGCCTATGACGCCCAGGCAAGAAGGCTGGCCGGCCTGTTTCAGGAGAACTTCGTGCAGTTTAAGGGCCAGACGCCGAAAGAGGTGCTCAATGCCGGGCCCAGAGTGAGCTGAGAGGGTTAAGAACGGTTACGGAGTGATATATGGGTAAAAGTAAGGCGCCGCGGGTGGTGCTGGCGCTCCTGCTGGCGGCGGCCATCGCCGGGGGATACCATTACTTTAAGAAGCGGGAAAAGGCCCCGGAGCGGGTCCTGACCCTCTACGGCAACGTGGACATCCGTCAGGTTCAACTGGCCTTTTACGACACGGGCCGCATCCTCCGTCTCCTGGTGGAAGAGGGGGACCGGGTCGAGGCCGGACAACTGGTGGCCGAGATGGACCCGGTCCGCTATGACATGGATGCGAGGCAACTCAAGGGGAAGTTAGAGGCCCAGCAACAGGCGGTGACCCGCCTCCACAACGGGACCCGGCCCCAGGAGATCGAACAGGCCAGGGCCATGGTTCAGGCCAACGAAGCCACGCTGAAAGACGCAGAGCTGACCTACGAGCGGATCAGGGGTCTGGTGGCCACGGATTTTGCGCCCCAGCAGCAGCTGGATGACGCCACGGCCAAATTGAAGACGGCCAGGGCCCACCTGAAGGAGGCGAAGGAGGCCCTTGAACTGGCCGTGATAGGCCCGAGGAAGGAGGACATCGCCGAGGCAGAGGCCCAGCTTCGGGCCTACCAGGCCAGTCTGGATTTGTCCCGGCAGCGGCTCCGGGACACACGCCTCTACGCCCCGGCCCCGGGCATCATTCGGGATCGCATCCTGGAGCCCGGGGACATGACCTTTCCCCAGAATCCCGTCTTTACCCTTGCCCTTACCCGGCCCATGTGGGTCAGGGCCTATGTGCCCGAACCCAGCCTGGGGAAGATCGTCCCGGGAATGCGGGCCGACATTAGCACAGACAGCTACCCCGGCAAGGTCTACAAAGGATGGATCGGATTTATCTCGCCCACCGCGGAATTCACGCCCAAGAACGTGGAGACCCCGGACCTCCGCACCCGCCTGGTCTTTGAGGTGAGGGCGTACATCTGCGATCCTCAGGACGAACTCCGTCTCGGCATGCCGGCGACGGTCGTCATTTCCCTGGATCAGCCCGGCTCTGGCGCGGGCGGGTCCGATCCCTCCGGCCCCTGTCAGGAGGAATGATATGATGGAGGGGAGGGCTGTGGCTCCCGAGCGGGCTGTCCTTGACCTGGACGCCGTGACCAAACACTTTCGATCCGGGGGGCGCACGGTGATCGCCCTCAGGGAGGTCACGGCCAGTCTCCCCCAGGGGGTGGTGACGGGACTCATCGGTCCGGACGGGGCCGGCAAGACCACCCTCATGCGGCTCATTGCAGGGCTTCTCCTCCCCGACAGCGGCACGATTCGAGTGCTCGGCATGGATGCGGCCCGGGATGCCCTTCGAGTGCAGGCGGCCATCGGGTATATGCCCCAGCACTTCGGGCTGTATGAAGACCTGAGCGTCCAGGAGAATCTGGACCTCTATGCCGACCTGCAGGGCGTGCCCCGGGTCGACCGACCGTCCCGCTATGAGAGCCTCACGAAGATGACCGGGCTCGGCCCTTTTACGAGAAGGCTGGCCGGAAATCTGTCCGGTGGGATGAAACAGAAGCTGGGACTGGCCTGCACCCTGGTGAGGCCGCCGACCCTGCTCCTCCTGGATGAACCGACCGTGGGCGTGGATCCGGTCTCCAGGCGGGAACTGTGGGAGATCGTCTATCGTCTGGTTGAGGAACAGGGGATGAGCGTTCTCTTGAGCACGGCCTATCTGGACGAGGCCGAGCGATGCCAGGAGGTCCTTCTCCTCCATGAGGGGACCGCCCTGGGCCAGGACGCCCCGTCGGTCTTCAGCAGCCGGCTTCGGGGCCAGACCTTTCTTCTGACGTCCCAGTCGCTCAGCAGGCGGCAGATTCAGAAGCAGATCCATGGACA
>JAUPKI010000115.1 GCA_030837545.1 Thermodesulfobacteriota bacterium
TCTACCTCCTTAATAAGAAAAGTGAGGGTGCCATCCACCTGAGGAACCGGAGCAAAGGTTATCGGTTGAGGCTGATACCGTTCGGCTTCCGGACAATGCATCCTCGTAAATATCGAACCCACAAATTGATACGCTGAACCATCCCAGGCATGAAGCTCAGGACAAGAAGGTTTGCAACTGGACTTAATATCCAAAACTCCGTATTTGAGGATAGTATACCCTGAAGGCATTCCTGATGGGAGTGTGTACCACCAGGGAGGCGTTGGGGAGCTGCTCCCCCAACCGAAATTAAGGTGATACTGACCGGTAGTTGAATTATACCCATCACACACGATCGAATGGCCCCCGCTAACTGATTGAATCGCAAGCTGAGCAGGCTTGCCATTCATGATATTATCTTTAAGCTTGTCATAGAAAGTTGTGAGGACAGGGACGTCGTAACCACTCTGAGGCGCGTATGCGGTTGCCGATGTAAAGCCAAATTTATTTACAAGTGCAGTGGCTACAGCCGAAGTCATCGCGCTTGATCCTGAATCAGAACCTGTATAATCCATTTGAACGGAGACACCGCATGCATAGGAAAGCCTTGCAGCCGTATCATTCGAGGCCGGATAGTTTATGCCCGACATATTTGCACCGCTCGCGATAATATTAATCTTTCTTGTACCAGTCGTGTAATTGTCAGCGCTGGTGAAGGTTACGGATGTTGTACAGGCATGATAGTTTACAATCTGGGCCATCGCCGTTGCCACACAGCCGACATAACTTCTAGTGCTTGTAACAGGATCTATTGGGCAATAGTTATTATAAGGCGCGTTCTGGTCCCAGGTAGTTGAGAGGAGCGGACCGTATGTCGCCGAGTCGGTCAAATCACTCGAAAAGTCAGCGTCTTCAAAAAAGTATTTGGCCCACAGGTCATAGTTCCTGTTCTTGAGATCATCCGGTATGGAAGGAAGCGCATCAACACGATGTTGCATGTCATATTTGAGGATATTCAACAAGGCATTGTCTGGCGAATCTTCCCAGTTAAAATTCCCCTCAAAGGAATAGGCGATAATGGGCGTGATATCCGTGTCCGGTGAAACGACCACAAAGCCTTTTGGTTCCAGTGCAAAGACATAGGCCAGGAGAGCTCCTGTGACCTCATTTCTAATTTCTATAACGTTCAGAATAGAGTGGTCCTGATAACGTTGTGCTGCATCTCCCTGTGCGTTACGTTTGTCAAGAATTGACCGCTCAACTGGATCCTGTGCCTTCAAAAAAGTGGAACCTACCGCTTCTGCAATCGTTGTCGTGACAGGCTCTGCAAAGGCAACGGATGAAAAAGCAAACAGCAGGCAGATGACGAGCAAAAAACCTCTTTTGACTATATTTGGCATGATACCCTCCTTTTTTTGATCTCACTTGTTCTCTATTAAATGCCTTTGGATACTCTATTTTAAAGAGTTCCTGTTCCAGACGATGAACCATTGACGGGTTTAGGTTTTGCCTAAAAAGCAGACGACAGACGCCCGTTAGCGAAATTCAACCACCCATTTTTACGTCTTCAGGCGGCAACGCATTAAACCGGGGGTTAGACATGTTCGTTGCTTTTATCACAACACAGCCAGCAATAGCGGGAAATCAGCGGGCAAAATAGAGGGGTTCCCACCATCGATATTCCCCTACATTGACACATGCATAATACCCATTGATCAGTCGTGTATAGGAGAATAGATTACCGCCCATTTCCATAAGTACCGTATAGGTTCCTTTTTCAAGGGGTATTTCGCAGATATCAAATTCGCCTATAGGTAAACTTTTCAATAGAAATCGCTTCCACGCAGCATCATTTATTCTGAGGGAGGTCTGTTGACGCCCTTTCAGCACGTGGATAGTAGGGTGTGAGGATGTGTCGTTTCCCTTAAACGACGCCACGATGCCACCGCTTTGTGCGTCCTTTTTCTGATTCCTGATGTCGCAAAGGGCAGATGAAAGACGATGTTCCCCCCCGAATTTATCTATGGTATGGAAAAAATCGCCTTCCCTTTTCAAGTAGAGGACCCTTTTTTCCTTTTCGGAGACGAAAAACCTCGAGCTTTCCTTGGCGAGTCGTACGGTCTTATTTTGTAGCCCTACGTCCCCTTTGAGTATCCATAAAAGAGTGGTCGTGCAGCGCTGTTTTGGATAAGTTATGAGCACCTCAGGTTGGCGTCGGCCGGGGGGCGCCGTTTCAATCTTGTCTTCGACAGTATCGATACGAGCATAGGCGATTACATCAGAATCCTCAAAAAGCCTTAGCGTTGTCTCGGGAACTGTTGGGATGGCGCCGGAATCGTTCATCGAAATCCGCTTTTCCGAATCGGGGGCATGCCTTTCCTGATTCGATTCAATGCATCCCCCCCAACCCGGGAAGGCTGCCGCAAAGACGATAAGAATACCAATCGGAAATTTAAGGAGATGTTTCATTCTTGATTCAGATGCGAGGTTACGCGGCATATTACCCAAGAACTTATCGGGACTCGCATGTGATCTAATGGTGATTCCCACAGTGACAGATTCTTGTTACATGAGGTTAGGGATTCAGGAATTTAGGAATTGCTAATTATTGTAAACATTTAAGATTAATGTCAGTGGTCGAAATCCCGTACGTTCCGACTTTTTGCGAAACCAGCATGTTAGTGCTCAAATTGGTTGGTCGTCGACGTTCATACCCCGTTTTGCCGATTTTTCAGCTTTACGCAATCATATCAGCATTATTCTTGAGAAGTGTCGCTCAATAACCACCACCCCATTTTCCACTGTCTGCCGATTTCATCAAGGTGCTGAATGGGATTGAACTATAAGCAGACAAACCCGTTGCTGTCAACAAAAAAATCGATGGACAAGGAGCTTCACCTGCCGGGAAAACCTCCATTCCTCTATCTGAATCCTTCCTGTTGTAGCCAGAAAGGGGTTGCTCCACAACGACCCTGCATAATAGGATATGGCCGTGTCATTTCAACTCCTGAAAATGAACAATATGACAAACATCTTTTTGAACCTGAATGGTTTATTTAAGGATACCTATGCCCCGTCGCTGGCTGATTTTTCTGATTACCTCTGCGAACTTCTTCCTTTCCCAGCTCTACCGGGCTACCAATGCGGTCATTGCCGATGATCTTCTGAATGACCTATCCTTGGATACGGCAGGGTTGGGCGCTATTACCGCCGCCTTCTTCTACGCCTTTGCCCTGACCCAGATCCCAATCAGCCTTCTTTTGGACAGGGTCGGCGCCAGACGGATGATGACTGGGCTTTCTTTGGTGGGAATCGGCGGCGCCCTCCTTTTCTCCATAGCCCATTCTCAGGGGATGGGTGTAGTGGGCCGCATCCTCCTGGGCGTTGGCATGGCCTGCAATCTCATGGGAACCCTCAAGCTTCTCACGCTCTGGTTCAAGCCCTCCTCCTTTGGCACCCTGACCGGCGTTGTGTTTTCCATAGGCATGGCGGGGAACATGGCGGCAACCTCGCCCCTGGTTTTCCTGGTGGATGCCATCGGATGGCGGCACTCTTTTATGGTTATTGCAGGGGTCAACCTCCTCCTTGTTTTGGCCCTTTATCTGGTGGTGAGAGACACCCCTCCCAGCCGGGCTTCCGCCCAATGTGAGAATGGCCCTTCGAGTACAGGCAAGGCCTTTGCCGGCCTGGCCCTCCTTATGAAAACAAGGGACTACTGGATCATCTCCATAGGGACCTTTGTGAGCTATGGGATCTACGCCGCCTTCCAGACCCTCTGGGCAGGTCCTTACCTCATGGAGGTTATGGGGCAGAGCGACATGAACACGGGCCATCTGATCTTCCTCATGAACCTCGGGGCCATTGCCGGGGGACCCTTGTGGGGGGCGTTTTCGGACAGGGTCCTGAAGACCAGAAAAGGGGTGGCATCCGGGGGTCTTCTGCTGCTCGTTTTGATCTTGTTACTCCTGGCCGGTCTCCCTGCCGGAACGGGATTTGCGGTCCTCGTGATTCTCTTTTTCGCGTTCGGGCTGATCAGGGCGTCTGGATTGCTGATGTACGTGCACATCAGAGAGCTGATGCCAATCGAGATGGCCGGGACCGCCATGACCGGAATCAATTTTTTCACCATGATCGGGCCGGCCTTCTTTCTTCAGGGACTGGGGATGTTCATGCAGTCCCTCTACCCCGAGGCATCCCGAGGATCGGAGGCCTTCATGACTTCCTTTATTCTGTGTGCCTGTTGTTGCCTGCTGGCAGGACTCCTCTACCTTTTTACGAGAGAGACCGGGGTGTCTTCGAAATAGACTTACAGTTGACTGGCGTTGCGGATCGGGGTTTCCCGACCTGATGCACGGGTTCCTGAATTATAAATGAGGTTCCCGTCGCCGACTGTCTCGAAGTTCGAGTACGAGGAAACAGTTTTTTCTTTCATAAACCAGAAAATTATGCTTCACTTCGTACGTTTTCTTGCTCTTCGCATATCGGTTTAGGCGAGTTGATTAGCGAGCGATCCAACAATCCGGTTTTTGGGCAAAAAACCTATGCTCAGTTGCCAAGGCACAAAATACAAGAAAGCCCGATCGAACATCAGAATCCGGTATTGATGGTCTCGTAAAAAGTCCTGCACGGCCTCACCCAGGCGAAGCTTGTCCCGGCCAAGGCTGGGACCCGGGGTATAGGACCCATTGAAAGAACTGGATTCCTGCCTTCGCAGGAATGACGGAAAACCCCAAGTCTTGACTTTTTACGAATGCATCGGTATTGAGCCTCCGGAAAGGAGATGCGCAGTGAAGCTTCCTTTTGTCATATCCATTCCCCATTGTTCGGGCCGGATTCCGGATCCGATAAAACCGGCCCTTGCCCTCAGCCATGATGACATCGATGATTCCGTGGACTGGGGCACACGAGAGATTTTTGGGTCCATGGATGCGAAAGAGATCCTCTCGGCCCGCTGGAGCAGGCTGGTGGTCGATTTGAACCGGGATCCCGAGCGGAGAGATGCAAAGGGAGTTATTGCCGGGGTTGACTACTTCGGCCGGCCGATCTATCGTCCGGGCATGGCCCCTGACGGTGAGCAGATCGACGACCTGCTCATGAGATATTACTGGCCGTATCATTTTCGGCTGAGAGAGGCCCTCGGACAGGAGAACATCAAAGGATTGTTCGACGGACACTCCCTCAACGGCGTCGGTCCTTCCGAGGCCCCGGATGCCGGCAAGAAACGGAAGGACATTGTCCTCAGCAATAA
>JAUPKI010000116.1 GCA_030837545.1 Thermodesulfobacteriota bacterium
CTTTGGATGATGCTGTGCCACCAGGGTATGGAGATTGGAGGCGCCAAGGTCCAGATCGATCAGTATCACCTTTTTGCCGTGCGTGGCCAGTATGACGCCGAGGTTCGCAGAGATAAAGGTCTTCCCGCTCCCCCCCTTTCCACCCCCGAGTGCGCATATGTGTGCCATCGTCTGCCTGCCTCCCGGATGTCCCAGATGGATGAGGGGCATAAGCGGCTGTCAGGCTTCTGCGTGAAACCTATTTTTATCGTTCCAGGCGCGGTTAACGGCGCAGATCCCACCAGGCTCCGGCCAGGCCTGTCGAGGTCATGACCGAATGTGCGAAGGAGATCCCAACAGCAAATGATTACCCATAAATGTATATTTTGGAGATAATATGTCGGTAAGTCAAGAAAAATAAACTGAATCATTTTCGATAACGTTTTGATATTTTCATTATGTTTTAATCTGTGTGGGTCACATTCTTTCTCATTTGCTCAATCAACACTATGCGAGACCTCTATGGTTTGGCGATGACAAGGTTCAGACGCCTTCACAGACCTGACTGCCTGGCCGGTAAGTCTTGCAGGGAAACGGGCGGCGGTGTCCATCGGCTTCACAACGGGTCTTTTCTTTCAAGATCCTGGGCCTGGGCTACGGTGATGGCGATCACATTGACGACGTTCTCCATATCCGCCCCCCGCTGCAGGACATTGAATGGCCTGCTGATACCCATCAAAAGGGGACCCACGGTCTTGGCTCCGCCCAGATGATCCAGGAGCTTATAGGCGGCATTGGCGGCGGCCAGCTCGGGAAAAACCAAGACATTGGCCGGGCCTCCCAGCCGGTTGAAGGGGTACTCTTTCTTCAGGATGTCAGCGACCAGAGCAGTATCTGCCTGCATCTCGCCGTCGATGATGAGGGCAGGATCTTTCTCCCGGGCAATTCCAACGGCCTGTCTGACCCTTTCAGCATCGGGATGGCGCGTATCTCCGAAGTTGGAAAATGAGATCATGGCCACCCGCGGGCTTAGATCAAAAAAGCGGGCCATGTCAGCCGCCAACGCAGCGATTTCCGCCAGATCGCCCGCAGAGGGCGTGATGTTCACTGTCGGGTCGGCAAAGAGGAGGGTGTGACTCTTGGAGATCATGAGATAGACCCCGGAGACCTTTGAAACGTCTTTCCGCCGAGGGATCACCTGAAGCACAGGGCGGATGGCGTCAGGGTATGAGCGCGCAACGCCATGCACCTGCCCGTCCACGAGTCCTTCATGGACCATCATGGCGCCGAAGATATACCGTGTGCGTAACTGGCGTCGGGTCTCGCTCATGGACCATCCCTTTCGGCAACGGAGGTGAAACAGCCCTTCCACAAAACGTTCCAGGTGTGGGCTCTTCAGGTTGTCCTCGATCTCGATGCCGTCAAGGGGAATCTGCAGGGTTTTTGCCAGGTCCCGGATGTCCTCCTCATTTCCGAGGAGCACGGGCGTGCATATGCCCTGACGCACGGCCTGATGGGCAGCTCGCAGGATAACGGGATGGTTCCCCTCGGGCAGCACGATCCGTTTGGGATTGAGCTGTGCTCGAATGATAATCTTACGCATGATTTCCCGTTCCCGACCCAGCCGTGCCTCCAATTGCTGGATGTACCTGTTTTCGCCTTTCAATGGGGTCCTTGCCGCGCCGCTTTCCATGGCGGCCTTTGCCACGGCAGGGGCTACGGTGAGGAGGACCCGGGTATCCAGGGGTTTTGGAATAATATATTCCGGCCCGAATTGAATCGGCTTTCCCCCGTAGGCCCGGATGACCGAATCGGGGACATCTTCCCTCGCCAGATGGGCCAGGGCGGTGACTGCCGCAATCGTCATCTCCTGGTTGATGGTTGTGGCCCGGACATCCAAGGCCCCTCGGAAGATGAAAGGGAACCCGAGGACGTTGTTGACCTGGTTTGGGCAGTCGGACCGGCCTGTCGCCACGATCGCATCCGGACGTGCGGACTTGGCCTCCTCATACCCGATCTCCGGGTCGGGATTGGCCAACGGAAAGACGATTGGTCTATCAGCCATGAATGAAAGCAGTTCAGGCGTAAATGCCCCCTTCACCGAAAGGCCGATGAGGACGTTGGCCCCTTTGACCGCGTCTTCAAGGGTGCGACGCTCTGTTTCGGCAGCAAATTTTTCTTTGTAGGGGTTCATGCCCTGGGTGCGGCCTTTGTAGATGACCCCCTTGGAATCCACGAGGAAGAGATTTTCCTTTTTGACGCCCAGGGTGATATACATCTGGGCAGAGGCCATGGCCGCCGCACCTGCGCCGTTGACCACGACCCGCAGGTCTTCCATGCGCCGTCCAGTCAGCTCGCAGGCATTGAGGAGGGCCGCGGCCGAGATGATGGCCGTGCCGTGCTGATCATCGTGAAAGACGGGGATCGACATCCGTTTCCTGAGCTCCTCCTCGATATAGAAGCAGTCCGGGGCCTTGATGTCCTCCAGGTTGATGCCGCCGAAGGTGGGCTCCAGCAGGGCTACCGTCCGGATGAACTCATCTGGATCGGTGGTATTGACCTCGATGTCAAAGACATCGAGGTCAGCAAACCGTTTGAACAGAACGGCCTTTCCCTCCATCACGGGCTTCCCGGCCAGGGCCCCGATATTTCCCAGGCCGAGGACGGCCGTGCCGTTGGAGATCACGCCGACCAGATTGCCCCGGGAGGTGTAATCAAATGAAAACTCCTCGTTTTTCTGGATCTCGAGGCAGGGAACGGCAACGCCCGGCGTGTAGGCCAGGCTCAGATCCGATTGAGAGAGACAGGGTTTTGTGGGCACGACCTCTATCTTGCCAGGTCGAGGTTCCTTGTGATACCGAAGCGCTTCATCGTGGAGCATCATGGTTGCTTCTCCAATTTGTCTGAAATGTTTTCTGTAAGTTCCATCGTAACCGTTCACAGGTTCAGGGTTTCCCGCCGCAGCGGGATTCAGGGTTAAGGACAAAGAAGGGATTGAAGGCCTCAAGTCCTCGTAAGGGATGCTGGTTTTGCCACATAATTGAGAAATGCCATGTTCCAGGTTTGTGGGAATGTCGAACCGGTTGATTTTTCCGTACAAAACGTTTGCAAAATGACCTGTGGTGATGACAATACAACCTTTGAACCTCTGAACCTTTGAACCCGTGAACGGCTACGTTCCATCATTCCGTGCGCGTCTTGGAGACGCGTCGCGGGAACCCCAATTGCTGAGCGATCAGCCGCTGCCGTAACGTGATGGTTGAAGGCCGGTCGAGCCCAAAAAGACCCCGATATCATCATCACACCGAATGTCTTATCAGCGCAGGGCAAATCGCTCCGTATGAATGTGCTGTTTCAAGACGCCCAGAAAGGAAAGCGCCCTTACGACCTCTTCCATCATTGACGGGGGGCCGCAGACAAAATACTCCCTTTTTGTGAGGTCCCCCACATGCTTCTTCAGCATCGCCTGATCGACATGCCCTTTTTCGCCCGGCCAGTCCTCCTGTCTGGACAGGATGTAATGGACCTTCAAATAGGGCGTTTCAGCGATCATCCTGTCCAGTTCGAACCTGAAGGCGATATCCGCCTCCCTCTTATTCGCCCACAGGAGGACGACCTCTTTACGGAGACGCCGGTCCTTCATATATCTGAGCATGCTCAGAAACGGCGTGATGCCGATGCCGCCGGCAATGAATACGAACCGATCCGCATCATGGTTGAGAAAACTGAACACCCCGTAGGGCATGTCCACATAGGCCGGGTCAGAGGGTGTTGTGTCTGCGATTGTTGAGGTGAAGTCTCCCACGGTCTTGACGCAGATGGAAAGACCTTTTTGAGCGGGGCTGGAAGCGATGGTGAACGGGTGGGGCGCCGAGATCCGCCCCTCTTGCTCAAGCTGAACAAACATGAACTGTCCGGGGGCGAAATCCGGGTGATCCCCTTCGAAATGGAGGCGCCAGATATCGTGAGTCTCCTGGGTTACATGGCTTACTCGAAAAGGATGTTTTTTCAGTACAAAATGGCGCCGGACGGTATTCGTCAGAACCGCCAGGTAGATCAGGGCCAGGGTCACCCAGAATACCCCCATGGGCGATTGATGCAAGGTGCTTCCCATAAGAAAACTGTGGACAAATGCCAGGGGGAGGATGGCATAACCGACCCGGTGCACCCCTTTCCAGGCTTCGTAGGAGAGGGGGACTCTGCCATATAGCATGGCCGCACCCGCCGTGACCCAGACCAGCAGAAGGGCGATCAGGCCGATGGTCTTCAAAAAACCCAAGGGCGCAGCAAGACCCTGAAGTCTTTCAGAGACCAGGATCAGGAGGGGGTGGGCCGTTATGAGGGCCGGGATGAGCGCTCCGCACCGCCTGTGGATGCCAAGGAGCCTGTCAAGCCCGATCCCCTGTTCAATCCATTTGATCCTGGAACTGAGCACATATTGAAAGACAATAAGGACGAAGCCGATGAGCGCAAAAAGGCGTCCGGCGTCGTAGAGATAGACCGGCCAGGGCAAACCGCCGGCCAGCATGCGGGACCACATAAAGACCGGGATGCCGATGAACAAAGCCATAACTATGAGAAACAGGGTCTTTTTCATGGGGGATCAATTCCTCGGACTGGGAATCAGATCGTTCATAAGGGTTCACAGGTTCCGGGTTCAGCGTTCAAGGTTATAGACAAAGAGAGGATTCAATACCCCATTCAGGTTACGAATCCGGGTGCTTCGCTTCTAAATACGAACCCGGAATGGGATCCGGAGACAAAAAGCAACCCTGAACCCCTGA
>JAUPKI010000117.1 GCA_030837545.1 Thermodesulfobacteriota bacterium
CGCCGTCCCACCCAACCCCGCCGTTGGCCGCAATCCGCACGTTCTCCACCGTCCAGTTGGAAAGTCTGCCGGCATGGACCCCGGCCCAGGCCAGTCCGTGGATATTGAGGTGCGAAAGGGTGACGTTGGAGGAACCCTCGGCGTATATCCCCACAGGCGCCCAGTCCCCAAAGGGAGGGGTATCTCTTTCGCAGCGAATGGCTGGATCGGCATGGGATTCGACACACCCTGAATGGTCCGTGATCTCCAGACATCCGATGACCGCCTTGGAGGTCCCGTCGAGGCTCAGGATCTGCCAGGGCCTCTCGGCCCCCCACAACTCCGGCGGGTTGGAACATCCCTGGTCCCAGCCCGCCCCCAGGATGCGCGTCGGGTGAGCAGGGTCCGGTCCGGAAGGGAGCGGAGGAAGGTGACAGTCAAAGGCCCCCGCTGCGTCGCACCACCCCGTGTTGGGGGCCCCGAAACCCATGCGGTAGCTGCCCGCTCCAATGATCATGGTGTCGCCGCCGACGATCTTCCAGTTGCCCGATGCATCCAAGGCCCAGAAGGGGTGAGCCCAGGCGCATGCCTGACCCGTCCCGGAAGCCGGATAGGGGGCATCCAACTGGCCCGTACACTGGGTCGCCGTCCCCCCGTCAGTCCGTATGTAGTAGGTCGCCGCCAGGCAGGAGGAACTCCAGAGGACAAAACAGGAAACCAACAATTGCGAAGATATTGAAGAGATGACGATAGCCCTTCTCATAAGCCATGCACCTCCTCTCCGCAAGCCTTTATTGGGAATTCCCATGCTTCGGGGGAATTGCACTCTACGCCACTCGTTTGCGTGCGCAATTGGACTTGATCCAGAGTCCGAGGCTTCACATAAGCCATGCTGTCAAGTGTGTGTGCCGATCTCCTCAAGGATACGTCAATACAGGTTAGTCCGTATTGTTCTCCCTTGTTGGCCGCGAAAGCAAGCCAGGCTGCCAAAAACCTGCGTCATCTATCTTGGCCCACAAGAGGATGGGACGAGAAGAATCGCATCATCTCTCCGATAAGGGATTCAATAGTATATTCGGGGGGAACCAAGCTTATCTTGAAACCGTTTTTTTCGGCGGTCTTTGCCGTGATGGGGCCGATGCAGGCGACGGCCACTCGGTCCATCCACTCCTGGAGCGGGCTGCCGTCCGCCTCGAACATCTTCACGAAATTGCTGACGGTGGAAGAACTGGTGAAGGTCACCATGTCGACGGCCCCTTTCATAAGGAGTTCCCTGACCCGTCCGGTATCCTGATCCGGGCTCACCGTCCGGTAGGCATGGACCACATCCACTCGCGCACCGGCCTTCCGAAGGTCGTCCGGCAGGACTTCTCTGGCCTGGGCAGCCCTGGGGATGAGGATCCTTGCGTCCCTGATTCCTGCCTCTTTGAAAGCGTCCACAACCGCCTCGGCCCGATACTCGTCCGGCATCAAATCCGGCTCGATCCCCATGCGCTCCCATACCTCGGCCGTCTTGGGTCCGATGACCGCGATCTTGACTCCCTTCAGATCGCGGACATCTTTCCCTGAGAATTTGAGCCGATCGAGGAAAAATCGGACCCCGTTGACAGAGGTGAAGACAAGCCAGTCGTATTCGTCCAGGGACCGGATCGCCCGGTCCAGGGATTCCCAGCTTTCGGGCGGTCTCACCTCGATGGTGGGGAATTCAATCGTCTCTGCTCCCAGTGCCTCGAGTATGCGGCGGAACTCACTGGCCTGTTCCCTGGCCCTTGTGACCACAATCCGTCTTCCGAAAAGCGGCCTTCTCTCAAACCAGTTGAGTTCCTCTCTTAAACGGACCACATCGCCCACCACAATAATAGCAGGCGGCCGTATCCGGCTTTCGCTTGCGATGCGGCCAATATTTTCGAGATTTCCCACCCAGGTCGCCTGTTCCGCGGTCGTACCCCTCCGGATCACTGCCACCGGCGTATCCGGGGACCGACCATGTTTCATAAGGCGCTCGGCGATCTGTGGAAGGTTCCCCACGCCCATGAGAAAGACCAGGGTCCCTGCCCCTGTGGCCAGCTTGTCCCAGGCGATAGTGGACTGCTCTTTGAGGGGATCTTCATGACCGGTGACAAAGGCCACGGTGGCCGTATAGTCCCGATGGGTGAGGGGTATGCCTGCGTAGGCCGGCACGGAAATGGCTGACGTCACCCCGGGTACAATCTCGAAATCCACGCCCGCCGCGGCCAGTTCCTGGGCCTCTTCACCTCCCCTGCCGAAGATGAAGGGGTCGCCCCCTTTGAGCCGAACCACCGTCTTTCCCCTCCAGGCCCAGTCCACAATCAGGGCGCTGATCTCCGCCTGGCCCATGGTATGGTCCCCGCCCTTCTTTCCCACATAGATGAGTTCGGCCCCATCCCTTGCAAATTCAAGAAACCGCGGGTTGGCCAGATAGTCGTAAATGACCACGTCCGCTTGAGAAAGGAGTTCTTTCCCCTTGATGGTCAGGAGTCCGGGGTCGCCCGGGCCGGCCCCAACCAGATAGACAGTTCCCTTTGGGATGGCGGAGGGATTCATGGGGTTCATTGAGTTCATCGAGTTTGTTGGGTTCATTGGGTTGTTTGGGTTGTTTGGGTTGCTCATGTCAGGAAATGGTCATGGATCGTCATGAAGTGGTCGCGCATCTCTGGCCCATCCATACACTTTTTCCAGCACCTTGTCTGCGCCGGAAGCGATCAGGTTCCTGGCACAGGCGATCCCGATGGCCTCGGCCTGATCCTGTGATCCGGCCGTCTCTTCTTTAAAGATTCTCGATCCGTCCAGCTCGGCTACCATGCCCCTGAAAAGGATGCGATCCCCGTCCAACTGGGCAAAAGCGGCAATGGGGACTTGGCACCCCCCCTCGAGTTCTTTCAGGAAGGCCCTTTCGGCTCGGACCGTGATCCGGGTGGGCTCATGGTCCAGAAACTCGAGAATGTGAATGAGCCCGGCATCATCCCGCACCTCGACCCCGAGCGCCCCCTGACCCACGGCCGGCAAGACCTGGTCCGGCGGAATGACCTGAGTGATCCGTCCCGCCAGTCCCAGCCGCTTCAGACCGGCGCATGCCAGGATAACGGCATGAAGGTCCCCTGATTCAACTTTTCGAAGCCGGGTGTCCACATTCCCCCTCAGAGGGACGAGTTTCAGGTCCGGACGAATATGGAGCAATTGCGCCCCCCGCCTGAGACTGCTGGTCCCCACCCTCGCCGCTACGGGAAGCTCGTCGAGGGTCAGGCCATCAACAGAGATCAGGGCATCCGAAGGATCTTCCCGTTCGGGATAGGTGGACAGCATGAGGCCGTCAGGCAATGCCGCCGGAACATCCTTCATGCTGTGGACAGCCAGGTCAACCCTCTTTTCCAGGAGCGCATCCTCGATCTCTTTCACGAAAAGGCCCTTGCCCCCGATCTGGCTCAGGGGCGAATCAAGGATCTTATCGCCGGTGGTCTTGATCCTGACAAGTTCGACACCCATACCGGGATATCTGGCCTCCACTTTGCCCTTGACCCATTCACTCTGTTTGAGGGCCAATTTGCTTCCCCGTGTCCCTATCCTGAGCATCATGCCAGCTCCAAAGCCATACTGGTTTAGAAAGAGAATTTGGACGCCGATGAACGCAGATGACCTCTCATTTTCAATTTTTTGAAATTATCTGCGCATATCTGGAAAAATCTGCGTCCCCAGAACGATTATCCTTAAACATGCATCACGACCGCAACAGGAATCGCGCCAACTCCAGATCGTAGGGGGTTGTGACCTTAATGTTTCTTTCTGAACCTTCCACAACCGTTATGGGAATTCCCAGCTTCTCCACCAAAAAGGCATCGTCCGTGGCCTCTTCCCATCCCTGGGCCAGCGCCTGTTCATGGGCCTTCAGGATGTCGTGGTAGCGGAAGGCCTGTGGGGTCTGCACCATCCAGACCCGATGCCGATCCACCGTACGCACCACCTCGTGGCGGTCGTTTACCTCCTTGACCGTCTCCTTGGCAGGGAGCGCTGCGATTACGGCCCGGTGGATCAGGGCGGCCTCAATCACCCGCTTCAGAAGCCCTTTTTCAATGACAGGCCGAACACCGTCGTGGATCACGACGAGATCGTACCTCCCTTCTGTGGCCTGGATGCCGAGTCTTACGGAATCCTGGCGACGCTTGCCGCCCGGAACGATCTTTTCCACCTTCGTAAGGCCGAATTTCTCCACGATATGCTCCCGGCAGTAGCCCACATCGCTCGAGGGCGCCACCAGGACAATTCCATCAATTTCTCTGCATTCCTGAAAAACCGTGAGGGTCACGGCCAGGATGGGCCTTCCATCCAGGCTGAGAAACTGCTTGGCCCGTTCGCTTTTCATCCGGACGCCAAATCCTGCGGCAGGGATGACGGCCACGGTCTTGAGCGACGACTGTTTCATCATGAGGGTTCCAGGTCGAATACTCTCGGGAGACCTTGAAAAAACAAAAGCAGGCCCGGGGCAAAATACGTTCCCCGAAGCCTGCTTGCCATGAGGACTCGTTTCAGCCCTGGAAAGCCTTTCGGGTCTGCTTTTTGAGGCGATTGATCCGGCGTCTAAGGATATCGGTTTGTTTCCGTTCTTTACCCGCCCGAACCGCTTCTCGTTTTCCCCTGAGCTGGGCCATCTTGGCCTTCAGCTCGTGGACACTCACCGCCTGCTTCTGGACCTTCTTCTTTTTGACCTTCTCCGGCGTTTTATCTGCAATCCCGTAATATTCCTTGATGATGGGCAGCAGCTCTTCCTTCTTCATGGCATGGACCCCCGCGACGCCGGGAATCTCCAGGGCCACCTCTCTCAGTTCGATGGCCGTCATCTTGTCCAAGGGCTTCTTGAACTCAGGTACTTTTACCGGCGGTGTTTCCGTGACCTCTTCCTTGGTCTCTTCATTGACCGCGGCCGGAATCTCTTCCTTGATTTCTTCATTGACTGCTTCTGTTATTTCTTCAACCATGCTTGTATCTCCTTTATGATGTAGGCGTTAGGCACCAGGCGTTTGGCTTTTGGCTCAAGACACAACACTTCAAAATGGGCTCTGCCGTAGACCTTGCGCCTTACGCCTTGCGCCTCCTTTTACCACACCCGGGCCCCCGACTCAACAGGAACCTTGACTGCCTCGCAAAAAGGCTCAACGTTCTGAATGATGATCGTTGGCTATAACTTTAACTCGCTGCAACAATTCGCAATCCCAAAATTCCTCAATCCCTGAATCCCTCAATTCTTCAATCCCTGAATCTATGAATCTTCTGTTTCCTATCCCTTTTTCAGAAAGGGCGTCAGGAGGTCGATCGGCAACGGAAAGATCGTGGTTGAATTGCTCTCCGACGATATCTCCTTCAGGGTCTGCAGGTATCGCAACTGGAGGGCCTCTGGATATTTCTGGATAATGGCTGCGGCGTCGGCCAGGCGGGTGGCGGCCTGGTATTCACCCTCGGCATTGATGACCTTGGCCCGCCTTTCCCTCTCGGCCTCGGCCTGCTTGGCCATGGCCCGCTGCATCTCCTGGGGCAGATCGATGTGCTTGACCTCGACCGTCGTCACCTTGATCCCCCACGGATCGGTGTGCTTGTCCAGGATGTTCTGGAGTCGGGTGTTGATTTTTTCTCTTTCAGCCAGCAGCTCGTCGAGTTCCACCTGGCCGCAGACGCTCCGCAATGTGGTCTGGGCCAATTGCGAGGTGGCAAAGAGGAAATTCTCCACCTCGATGGTGGCATTGGTCGGATCCATCACCCGGAAATAGATCACGGCATTGACCTTGACCGAGACATTGTCCCGGGTAATGACATCCTGGGGCGGCACATCCATGGCAACGAGACGGAGGCTCACCTTCACCATCTTATCGATGACCGGGATTAGGATAATCAGGCCGGGCCCCTTTGTCTTGATCACCCGCCCCAGGCGAAAGATCACACCCCGCTCATACTCCTTCAGTATCTTGATGGCCGAGGCCAGAAACAGGACAAAAAGCACGATCGCCAATATGTAAAACATATAATCCTCCTTGTTTGGTGAGGGTTCAGTGGTTGTCTAACAATGGATTGGGGGTCTTCCTGACCGTCAGGATGAGGCCCTTGACCCCTGTGACCTCTGCCTTGTCTCCGGGCTCGAGTCGCTCATTCGAAACCGCCCGCCAGTATTCTCCATGGACAAAAATCAGTCCCTCTGGCGCGATCCGCTCCATGACCTCGCCGATTTCTCCCATCAGGCCGTCGGTTCCTCCCCGCGGCCTCGTGTGATAGGCCCGAAACGCCAGGCCTGCCACAACGACAAAAAACCCGCCGATCAGCAAAATCGTGGGCAACATCAGCGTTAGAGAGACCCCGACATCCTCGAACAGCATGATAGACCCTAAGGTCAGGGAAATCAATCCTCCGATGGAAAGGATGCCGTAGCTCGCCACCTTCACCTCTGCAATAAAAAATAGGATGGCCAGGAGGATCAGGAGGAGCCCCGCATAATTCACAGGAAGGGTCTGAAAGGAAAAAAACGCCAGGATCAGGGAGATGGCGCCGATGACCCCGGGAAAAACCGCCCCGGGGTGGGAGAGTTCGAAATAGAGCCCGGCCAGACCGATCATCATGAGGATATACGCAATGTTGGGGTCGCTGATGGTCTTGAGCACCTTATCCCGGAATCCAGGCTTGTAATACACCTGTTTCAACCCGGTTGTTTTGAGCGTCACCTTGCCCTGCGGCATCCGGACCTCTCTGCCATCCAGGTCCCTGATCAGATGATCCATATCCTTGACCACCAGATCGACGACCCCTTTGTCACGCGCCTCGTCAGCGGTGATGGAGACGCTTTCCCGGATCGCCTTTTCCACCCACTCGCCGTTCCTCCCCTTGTCTTCGGCGATTCCCCGGGCATAGGCGGCCATGTCGTTCACCACCTTTTCGGACATGGTCTTTTCAATGTCTTTGCCGCCTGCATTCACCGGATGGGCCGCCCCGATGTTGGTCCCCTCTGCCATGGCCGCCACATGACCGGCCACCGTGACCATCACGCCGGCCGAGGCGGCGCCCGCCCCCCTGGGCCCCACGTAGACGACCACCGGGACCGGCGAATTCAGAATGGCCTTAATAATGGTTCGCATGGAAGAGGCCAGGCCGCCAGGGGTATCCAGACGGATTATAGCGATGGCCGCCCCATCCCCTTCTGCCTTTTCAAGCCCTCTGATCACGTACATGGCGGTTCCGGGATTGATCGGGCCTTCCAGCTCGATGATGAGAATCCCGCCTCCAGGATCAGCGGTGCTGCCAAGCCCTTGCCCCGGCCGGCAGAACCAGAAAAGGGAGACCAGTAAGATGACAGCCAGAAAAGGGAGTCGCAATTTACCCATGGGCCTTTACCTCTAAGCCGATCCGTTGCATGATCTGTTTGATATCCTTCCAGACCTCCCGCTTGGCCGATTCATTTCGCAACAGATAGGCCGGATGGAAGGTGGGCATCAAGGCGATGCCCTGGTATGTCCGCCATTGACCTCTTTCCCCTGTCATTCTGAAGCCTTTGCCCAGCAGGGCCTGGCCGGCCACCCGGCCCAGGGTGCAGATGACGTCCGGACCGATGATTCGAAGCTGCTCTCTCAGGAAGGGAATGCATGCCTCCATTTCATCCTTTTCCGGATCCCGATTCTTCGGGGGATGACACTTGACCACATTGCAGATGTACACATTGCTCCGGGTCAAGCCCATGCCGTTTTCGATGATCCGTGTCAACAATTTGCCTGATTCGCCCACAAAGGGTCTTCCGGCCATATCCTCATCATAGCCGGGGCCTTCGCCCACAAAAACGAGCCTGGCCTCGGGAGATCCTTCCCCGAATACCAGATGGGTCCGGCTCTTATGGAGCTTGCATCGCTGACAGTCGCCGATGCGCTCCCGCAGGTGCATGAGCGAAGTGGAACGATCCGGCACAACGACCCTAACTTTCCCCTCCCCGCCATGGGGGGCGGATGGCCGGACGGTCTTGGATTCAGTCGTACTAAAAAAACCCAGGACATCAGCCGAGATCGGCGGGGGATCCAGACCGATCTCCTGATAAGACCTGAGGAGCCCCCTCATCTGCGTAACGATCTCCCTAAGTTCCCTTTGCGTGTCCAAAGCCGGCCTCACTGAGGTCCCTAACCCTGTTCAGAACCAGGTCGGCCACCTCATCTTTTGTCATCAGGGGCGCTTCTTCCACCCGTCCGTCCCTGTAGATGAATTTAACCAGGTTGGTGTCTGTTTCAAACCCCGCATCGGTCCGTGAGACATCGTTGGCCACAATCATGTCCAGATGTTTTGCCTTGAGCTTTTTTTGGGCATTGGCAAGTAGGTCTTCTGTCTCTGCGGCAAACCCCACCAGGATGCAGGGAAATGCGGCCTTTGTCTCGCCCAGACGGGCCAGGATATCCGGGTTCCTGATGAGTTCGAGCGAAAGGGACTCGGCCTCCTTCTTGACCTTCCGACCTGCACACTCCAGTGGCCGATAATCGGAGACCGCGGCGGCCTTGATCACGATATCACATCCCTCGCGGTTTTCAAAAACCAAACGATACATCTCGTCTGCTGTCTTGGCAGGACAAAACACGACCCCAGTGGGGGCCTTGAGCCCTGTCGGACCGCTCACAAGAACGACCTTCGCCCCCCTTCGAACAGCCGCCCTTGCCAGGGCATAGCCCATCTTTCCGGAAGAGCGGTTGGTGATATACCGGACCGGATCGATCGGCTCCACGGTAGGACCAGCCGAGATAAGGATCTTGTGGCCGAAGAGATCCTTCTCGGAAAGGAGAACCCTGGCCTGTTCAAGGATCTCAGCCGGCTCCGGCAGCCGCCCCGGACCCTCGGCGCCGCAGGCCAGTCCCCCCTGGCCCGGCTCAAGCACCGCAATGCCACGGCTTCTGAGCACCCTGAGATTTTCCTGTACCGCCGGGTTCATGAACATCCGGTCGTTCATAGAGGGACAGACGAGGATTCTGGCCGTAGCCGCAATCACGCAGGTGGAGAGAAAATCGTCCCCGATCCCATGGGCCATCTTTCCGATGAAATCGGCCGTGGCCGGGGCGATGATGATCAGGTCTGACTCCTGGCCCCATCGAATGTGGTCCATGACCGTCCCATCCTGATCAAACATATCATAGACCACCCGATTCCCTGAAAGGGCCTCGAAGGTGAGGGGCGTCACGAATCGGGTGGCGCTCCGCGTCATGGCGACCCGGACGATCAGCCTATCCTTCACCAGGAGCCTCACCAGCTCTGCAGCCTTATACGCAGCGATCCCGCCGGTGATGCCCACAACAACCCCTTTTCTCTTCACATGCGCTCCTTTATCGATGCGTCTTCTCCGGCCATCTCATCTGTACCATAGTAAGCGTTCACAGGTTCAGGGTTTAACGTTTAGGGTTTCCTCGCAAGAGGTACATTGAAGAGCTGACTGGCAGTCAATAGGACGTTTCGCAGTTAGCATGTGCTCACGGGGTGAACCATTTGTCGCCTCCCTGTACTGGGTTAAGGCCCATGCATGGTTCGTTGAGCCTCAACATTAGGACCAGTTGACCCCGAAACTAACGGGAAACCCTGAACTTTTGAACCCGTGA
>JAUPKI010000118.1 GCA_030837545.1 Thermodesulfobacteriota bacterium
CCTCTTGATAAACCCGAAAGGGACGCCCCCGTGATAGACCTCGGCCAGGGTGCTGTAACCCACCTTCGCCACGACCGCATCCGCAGCGGCAACAAGATCCGGATGAAAGAACTGGGATCGATGGGGGATCGTTATCAGGTTACGGCGGATCTCGATAGGGCTGTCGGCTCCGGGAACCACGACGTAGAGATCTTCCGGAAGCGCCAGCCCCTTCATGCCGCTATAATGTTCCGGCACCCCTCCCATCGTGATGAGCACCATGTTGGCGCCATCCGGAATCCCCAGCCTTTGCCGGACCTCGCTTTCAGTACGCCTCGCCCTTCGGCTCACAGGCGGGACTGTGAGATCAACCGCCCCCGGCGAACACGCCGGCTCTGTCTGCACGTGGTAATCCGCCTGGCTGAAGAGCGCCCCCAGATAGTCCGCATGCCGCCTTAAACTGCCATGGGTTTCCGTGTACTCCTCGTAAACCCAGTCCCATGTGAAATTCTCCACCAGCAGAGACGGCACACCGGCCTCCCGGGCCGCCGCAATACCCATGGGGGCGATATCACAGACCACCAGCCCGCAGCCCAGCCGGTCCAACTCCCTGGCCAGTTCGCAGATCCGGTCGTGTTCAAACGGAATGAACCGGTCAAGCCGTTCGACGGTCCCTGCAAGGTCCGCACGCAGCGGCGTCTCCTGCACAAGCCCGACATCTGTCACCATGCCATGATAGACCCACGGTCCGTCCAGGGAATCCTCAAAAAACCAGGGAGGAACGGTCGTGAAGATCTCAAAATGGATTGAAGGATCTGCCTCATGGACGGCGCTCATCACCGCCGATGCCCGGGCAGCATGTCCGAACCCATGGGGGGAGATAAAGTAGGCGATCCTTTTTCCTCTTCTGTCTTTCGTCATAGTTGCTGGATGCTGGATACTGGTTTATGGATACTTGATGCTGTCTGACAGTTTCTCAATGCCCCCTGCCCCGTGCTCCCTGCCCCTTACTCCTTACTGCCTACTCCTTACTGTTTGCCGGTTGCCTGAATTCCCCAATCCTTCAATCCCTCAATTCCCCAATTCCTCAATTTATTTCCCCTTGCGCCTCACGCCTTTTACCTCGCGCCTTCGGTTCCCATTGACTCTGAACCCCTCCTGAGATACATTCCTGACCTAAATTGTCCCACAGGGGGTATGGATGCAGACAGACTTCTTTGCCATGGATAAGGTCATTCTAATGATCTACTTTGCGGGGATTATCCTCTTCGGGGCCTATTTCCGCAAGAAGAGCAGCACCGCCGAGGGCTTCATGATCGCCGATGGAAGACTCCCGAGCTGGGCCGTGGGCCTCTCCATGCTCGGGACCTTTGTCAGCAGCGTCACCTTTCTGGCATATCCGGGTCAGGCGTATAATTCCAACTGGGATGTCTTTGTGTTCTCCCTAACCCTGCCCATCGCAGCCCTGGCAGCGACCCTCTATTTCATCCCCCTCTACCGAACACGGGTGAAGGTGTCGGCCTATGAGTACCTGGAACAACGTTTCGGACCATGGGCCAGGATCTACGGAAGCGTCAGCTTCATGTTGGGCTCACTGGCCCGGATCGGCATGATCCTCTTTCTGGTCTCTATTGTCCTCCATAACCTGACCGGGTGGTCCTATGCGACCATCATCATCATGACAGGCGTCGGGGTCACCCTCTATACCGTACTGGGCGGCATCGAGGCCGTGATCTGGACCGATGTGATCCAGGTGGCGATCCTCTTAGGGGGGGCCGTAGCAACTGCGATCATCCTCCTGTCGGGCATGCCCGAAGGCCCCGGACAGGTGTTCTCCATTGCCCAGAGCCACAACAAATTCTCGTTAGGCAGTTGGGACCTGGACCTGATCCGGCCCACCGCCTGGGTCGTGGCATTGTATGGCATTATAGAAAATTTCAGAAATTTCGGGGTGGATCAGAACTATGTACAGCGATACCAGGCGACGCGCTCCATCAAAGATGCCTCCCGTTCCGTATGGACCGCGGCCATTGCCTACATACCGATTTCCGCACTATTCCTCTTTATCGGGACCGCCCTGTTCGCCTATTACACGGTCCATCCTGACCAGCTCCCTGCTTCATTAACAGGGCCGCTCTCGGGCGACAAGATATACCCCCACTTTATCGTGACGCAGTTACCTGCGGGGATTCGGGGTCTCATTATCGCCGCCATTTTTGCCGCGGCCATGAGCAGCATCGATTCATCTCTCAACTGTGTATCCACACTGTCCCTCCTCGATTTCTACAAGAGATATGTGAACCGTAACGCGGGTGAGAGAGAATCCATGAGGATGCTCAGGGGCTTCACGATCTTCTGGGGAATCCTTGGAACCGTTGCCGGTCTGGCCATGATCCGGGTTCAGACCGCCCTGGAAACCGGTTGGCAGTTGGCTGGCATTGCCGGCGGCGGGGTGATCGGCCTGTTCCTGTTGGGGATCGCGTTTCGCTGGGTGAAACGCTGGCAGGCCGTGGTTGCAGTGATCGTCAGCATCATCAGCATTGTCTGGGCCACGTTTGCCCGCAACCTGCCGGAACCGTGGGACTGGATGGCGTGCCCCTGGCATGCCCGGATGATCGGCGTGATCGGGACCATCACGCTCCTCATGGTGGGCCTCGGTCTCAGTATGGCGACGCTATCAGAGAAAAAAAGCTGCGACTAAAACCTCATTGCTGCTGCCGTGCTGTCGTCATAAATCCCGAAGATGCGGTGCAGCCGAGTCAATTCAAAAACGGCCCGCACCTGATCCTGAAGGGCTGAGATCTTGATATCTCCCCCCAGCTTGTTCACCGTGCGAAGAGATGACACCAGGCTGCCAAGGCCTGAGCTGTCGATAAAATCGACCCCGGCCATGTCAATGACCAGATTTATCCGGTTCTCCCTGCTCAGGGAGCTGACCTTTTCCTTGATGTCCCTGGCTGAAGAGGCATCCAGACGCCCTTCGAGGCTTAATACTGCTACATGATTGATTGTCTCCTGCCGTATTTCCATCCCTTCTCCTCCCCGTTTTAGAAATTGTGTATCGAATATCTAAAGTGAATATGTTCCCCCCGTTTAACCGACCCTTTAAGATCCATAACCGTTCAAAGATTCAGAGGTTCAAGGTTGCGTTCGTTCTGGCTCGCTTGATACCATCTTCTCGTCCCCAACCCTGAACGCTCAACCCGGAACCCGTGAACGGTTACGTTACGTTTCTTCTTTCACCGGTAGTTTCTTCCTCAGGGTCAGACAGTTTTCCCCCCCTTCAGACCGATAGACCACGCTGTCCATGATTTCCTTTATGATGGCCAACCCCCTTCCCCCCTCGGCAATACTCTCGATGTTGTCGTTATCACCCACGGGACATTGGATGACCGCCCTGTCCAATAGATCACGTTCCATCGGGGGCCCGATATCGCAGATATCCAGCACGATATCTGCTTTCGTAAATGTCAGCACAACCTTTACCTCATGCCCCACCTTTCCGCCGTAGCAATGTCGGATGCTGTTGGTGATGGCCTCCACCACGCAGAGCTCGATATTGAACGCCTCGATGGTGGAAAAAGCTGCCGCCAGGCATAACCGGTTCACCGACATCCCGATAAGCGGAGCATTTTGCATATCACTCTCAATAATGAACGTGATGCGCTTATGATCCATAACGACCCCTCTCTCAGCCTGCTTCCCCCCTGAATTCAAACCCCAACAGGGTCACATCATCCCGGGGAGGGTTGTGATCCCCGTAATCCATGAGGGCGTCTATAACCCCGTCAATGAGCTCGGAAATCGGCCGCTTTCTCAGTCCCTTCAATACCCCATGAAAACGCTCTTCACCATAGAAACGGCCCTGCCTGTCCTCATATTCCACAATCCCGTCCGTATAAACCACCAATTTGTCCCCCGGTTCCACCCGTTTCTCACCCTCTTCAAAAGGGAGCATGCCCCCCATCCCGATAATGGTGCCTCCCTTTTCTAACAACTCCAGCGTCCCATCCCTGCGGACGAGAATCGGAGGAGGATGGGCCGCATTGCTGTAGCGGATGAGACCCTCTTTCACATCCAGTATCAGGTAGGTTATGGTAAAATACTTGTTGAACCGCTCTATAGGGTATTCCCAATCAAGGAGATTTAGCACCTCCGCAGGGCTCCGTATCTTATAATAGGGAGGCGGCGTCATCGCCTTTTTGAGGAGCAATCCCCTGTGGGGAAGGAGCATCTGAGAAACCGATACCGTTACCAGGGCAGAGGGGACCCCGTGTCCGCTGACATCCAGCATGTAGATCCCCCAGTGGCGCTCATCCAACCGGACCACGTTGAAGATATCCCCTCCGATGCTTTCACAGGGCATGAACCGCCATGCGACCGCCACGTCTTCCATATCCGGAGGCTCTTGCGGAAGGAGGCTTTGCTGGATGCCGGCCGCGGCCTCGAGGTCCTCATTCAGCCGCCTCTGCTTCCGCATCAGCTCCTCATTGGCCTCCAGGACCTCCTTTGTAAGCCGCGCGATATTCAACTGGGTCCTGACACGGGCGAGGACCTCACCCCTGTCGAAGGGCTTGGTCACATAGTCGGCCCCGCCCAGGTCGAGCCCCTTTATCTTGTCTTCCACCTGGGTCTTGGCAGAGAGAAATATAATGGGAATATGCGCGCTCCGCTGATCCCTTTTGAGTTCTTCGCAGACCTGATAGCCATCCTTTTTGGGCATCATGACATCGAGCAGGACCAGATCGGGCAATTCCTTCAATATCAGGTCCACCGCCGCTTCACCGTCTTCGGCCTCCAGGAATTCGTATCCCTCCCTCTTCAGGATCCCTGCCAGGAGTTTTCGATTGACCAGATTGTCATCGACAATACAGATTTTTTCGGACATGCCGTCTCTCCTTGGCCGTATATGTTTTTGGTGTTCCTGGCCAGGCGTTATTAACAGTCTCATAATTGTCCTTACACTGTCATTCCGGCGGAAGCCGGAATCTCCCGCTAAAGCGGGACTACAGCGGGATTTCTGGATGCCGGATTCC
Organism: Thermodesulfobacteriota bacterium; assembly: GCA_030837545.1. Taxonomy (GTDB): domain Bacteria; phylum Desulfobacterota; class DSM-4660; order Desulfatiglandales; family Desulfatiglandaceae; genus AUK324. Next base: position 5,016 of record JAUPKI010000118.1, read on the forward strand.
CGCCGAGGCGGGACATGACGGAAATGTCAACAGTATTACGAGACAGTTAATATCTTGTTTTGGGTCGTTCCAATCAACAATCACAAATGTTATGGCATTAGGTTTCGCTTCCTCAGCGCCTTCCTGAAGGCCTCGACAGCGTCGGTCAATTCGATCAAACGATCTTCGGCTCCTGACAAATTCTGTTCCCTAACCATCCGTTCAAGCTGCGACAGGCTTTGTTCGATCGTCTTCGCGCCGATGTTGGCCGCAGCGCCTTTCAGATCCTGCGCCGTCTCCTCAACCCGAACAGCATCCGACGCTTGAAGCGCCTCCCGAATCTGATCCACCTTGCGGGGGATGTCATCCAAAAAAAGGGCGGCAATCTCCCTCAAAAGTTCCATGTCTCCGCCCACCACCTGTGTGGCCCTTGAAAAATCGAATGCCTCTTGTTCCACGGAGGCCTCGGCGTCGGGCAGGGCATTCTCCCCATCGATGGACACGCGAAAGGGGAGAATCAGGTGAAAGGCGCTCCCTGGACCTCTGGATGGATAATTGGCGATGGATGATGGATGATTTCTCTTACCCAGAGGGGCGGCGTTTTCTTTCAATCGACAAGCATCTATCGACATTCCACAATCCGAGGGGCTTTCAACCCGGATGCGCCCCCCCATCAGTTCCACGAGACGCTTGGCCAGGGCGAGTCCCAATCCGGCGCCGCCATGCCTCCGGGTTGAGGAACCGTCCGCCTGGGTAAATCCGTCAAGAACAGTTTCCATCATGTCGCTGGGGATTCCCACGCCCGTATCCGAAACCACAACATCGAGGACAACCGTTCCCTCCCTGGATTCCTCGACCCTCACACCGATGGACGCCTCCCCCACATCGGTGAACTTGATGGCATTCCCAGCCAGCTTCTCCAGTATCTGATGCAATCGGACAGGATCCCCTATCAGGTTGTTCGGCACGTCAGGATTTATGTCCAGGAAAAAACCCAATCCCTTTTCGCTCGCATCGATGGCCAGGCTGTCCATCACATCGTTCAAGACAGACCTGAGATCAAAGGCCTCTTGCTCAATCGATAGCTCTCCGGACCCGGCCCTGGAGAAATCGAGGATGCTATTCAGCATATCCAAAAGGGAATCGGCCGATTTTTCCACCATCTCCAGATACTCCCTCTGTTGTGGTTCCAACCGGGTATCGAGGGTCAACTGGGTCATCCCGATAATCCCGTTCAGGGGGGTGCGAATCTCGTGATTGATATTGGCCAAGAACTCACTCTTGGCAATGTTGCCTGCCTCGGCCTTCATTCTTGCTTCTTCCAGATCCCTCGATTTGGACTTCAGTCCCAGAATCGATTTCCTGGCAAGCCTCATGGCGGCCGTTGTCTGGTTTCTGAGCCGCTCTGCAGCAATGGCCGTCAAGGCAATGTAGAGATTGCAGAAGTAGAGCCCGAATACCTTTGGAATCTCTCTGGCCAGGGAGATGTCCTCCCCCTCTCCATAATGGAGATAGAAAAGGAGCATCACATAGATGGCCGGCGACACATGGGCAAACCAGAGGACTCTCTTGAAATGCGTATTGGTCTGATCCGCGACCCGGACAATGAACAGAAAGAAGAGAAGACTTCTCTGGCCCCCCGAAAGATAAACAGCCGCCGCAAAGATCACCATGTCCAGGGTGAGAAACAGGACCCCCAGATCAAACCGGCCCGTTTTTCCATAAAACAGATACAGCGTGCCCCAGGAGATGAGAGAGTAGCTGAATGCGATCAGAACAAACAGAAAAAACGGATCCCATGAAAGGACCTGGTACACGTAATAATTGTGAACCAGTACAAAGAGCGAGATGAGCCCGAACCCGATCTCTCGCAGGACCGGGAACTGAATCACGTTGAGCTGATACCGGGCCTCTTCCTTTCTCTGTGCCGCCTTTTGCGGGTCCAGCTCCAGACTGACCTCAGAGGACCGCCATTTATGTTTTTTTCTTATCACTTCTTATGCGTTGCCGTGACTTTGGATTGAAAGGTTTAGGTTTCAGAGAGCGACAGTGACGTCTGACACATGAATGCCGAGGCCAAGCGGACCAGCGTCAATTGAACCGCGCGAACCACACGATCTACGGCCTCGAGGCACAGGGCATAGGATTGATCATCGAGGGTAAAAACCAGATAATGGGATGATGTCATAAGTTCTATTCCATGGGGTCTGGATCTCTGAATGTTCAGGATGGCGCCTTGTATCGGGAGATCAACAACCTCGCATCAGGCGACTTTCTTGAATTTTTCACTATGTTATCATCAAACACCCTCCTAAGGCAATGGAGAATTGACAAATGGAGGAGGCCTGTCCTATACTCCTTACTGCCACGGCAACGGATAGCAAGGGAGGCTTGTGGCTCAGGATGAAAGCCCGCCTTGTGGATGACGCTGAGGCAAAGACAGGGGAAATCTCAGGCTGATTAGACCCGTAGGGAAGGAGAAACCTGGTGGATGGTGATGTTAAAAAGGCTGGGGATGTTGCTGTTGTTCTGTTGCTGGAAGAAACCCTGGAGGCCAGCAACATAAATGAGTTTAAAGACAAAATGGAACCCGTTTTGGAGGAAAACACCAAGGTTGTATGTGATATGAACCGGGTTCGTTTCATCGACAGCACGGGATGCAGTCTTTTTCTATCCTTCCTCAAGAGGCTGCAAAAGAAAGAGGGAGGGCTCAAAATATGCTGCCCTACAGCCCCGGTTAAAAATCTCTTCACGATGATGGGTTTTGACAGGCTGTTCGGCATATATAAGACCAGAGAGGAGGCGATCGGGGCCTTTAAATGACGATAGGTTATCCCAATAATGATCAGGCATGACACCTCTTTTTGAACAATATGGCGGCATCATCCCTGACTTCTCCTCCTTTCAGGAGTGTCTTCGGAATCCCCTTCCCACCCACATACGCATCAACCGACTGAGGATCGAGCCCCCCTCCCTTATCCAGTTACTGGAAGAAAAGGGGGTCCGTCTGACGCGCGCATCCCAAAGATACGACACGCTCTGCCTCGCACCGGGATTGTCGTTGTCAGGAAATCTGCTGGAGTGTTTCATGGGCTATATCCACCCCCAGGCCCTCACGTCTGCAGTGGCCGCCCTTGTCCTCTCTCCTCAGGAAAATTCCTCTGTGCTCGACATGTGCGCCGCCCCCGGCGGAAAAAGCAGTCACTGTGCAGACATCATGAACAATACCGGGCTGATCATATCCAATGATCTGTACGCCAGCAGACATGCCTCCCTGGGACACACCCTCGCCAGGATGGGCGTTCTAAATGCGGTCATCACCGCTTACCAGGCCCAGGAATTCCCATTGCGGAACCGCTTCGATTTCATCCTCGCCGACGTCCCCTGCTCCTGCGAGGGGAAATTCAGGAAGACAGGCGAAACGGCCAGCTGCAAAGCGTTCACAGGGAGGGAGACGCTCCCTGATCTGCAAAAGAAGATCCTGTTGCGGGCCTTCGATCTTCTGAAAAAAGGCGGCAGAATGCTCTATTCCACCTGCACCTACAATCCCAGCGAAAATGAGGCGGTCGTCGATCTGCTGTTGAATGAGCGGAATGCAGATCTTTTTCCGATCGATGTGGAGTTCGATGGGGAACCCGGCCTGACACGCTGGAATGGTGAGACATATGATAAACGGCTTGAAAGAACGGTCCGATTCTACCCCCACCGCATCGATTCCGTGGGCTTCTTCATGGCCAGCATTGGCAGGAGAGGCTGACCGGCGCCGTCTTCTTGGATACATGGAGCAGCGATTCGGGATACCCCAAACCCAATTTGCCGATTACCTGTTGCTATGCAAAAAGCGGAGCTGGTTTCTGATCCGAGACACGGAATTTATACCATCTGTCGCACCGCTCAAGGCCGCACAGGCAGGGCTCAGGGCCTTTCAGCAGGTAGGCGATTTTATCAAGCCCACCACCCGGGTTATCCAGAGTTTCGGCCAATTCGCCACCCGTGCGAGGCTTCAGATAGACCTGATCCAGTTGCAGGCCCTGTTGAGGGAGGAGAAGATTCATGTTGATCTAACGCTTGATAACGGCTATGTAATCCTGATCATCGGGGAAGACCAAATCCTTGGGCTCGGTCTGTACGTCAATGGGAGGATCTCATCCCAGCTTCCCAAGAAAGAGATCAGAATGACCATGCTTACGTGAAACGCATTTGGAACTGGAAACTGGGGACTGGATGCTGGAAGTTGGAAACTGGATGTTGGATGTTCGATATTGGATTAGAAAGATAACACCTGATGCGTGACGTGTGAAACCCGCAACCCGTAACCCGTCAACCCAAAGAACCCAACAAACTCAACGAACTCAACGAACCCAATAAACAAACCAATAAACCCATAACTCTATAACAACGAATTTCAGAAAGGGAGATTGTTTGTGCTGACAAAAACAGAGTTGGATAAGTACGCGGATGTTCTGTTGTGGGGATTGAAGACAGCAAGGACCGGCAAGTTCAAAAAGGAGGATGTGATACTGGTTCAGTTTGATCTCCCGGCCGTTCAGTTAGCGGAGATCCTTCAGGGAAAACTGCTGGATATGGGCATGAACCCAGTCATCCGTTCGAGCCTGACGCCTAAGATGGAGCACACCTTCTATCAAAAGGCCAATAACCGTCAGCTCGTCTTCAGGGGGTCCTGGCAGGACGATCTGTACGCCCATCTATCCGGGAGGATCTACCTCCACGCCCCGGCGTCCCTCACGCACTTGGCCGACATCGACCCGAAGCGGATCGGCACGCATGCCGTGGCCATGAAGCCGCTTCGCGACACCATGCGCGAGAGGGAAGAAAAAGGGATGCTGGGATGGACCCTCTGCATGGTGCCTACCGAGGCGCTTGCACAAAAGGCAGGCCTTTCCCTCAGACAATATACCAATCAGGTCATAAAGGCGTGCTACTTGGATAAACCCGACCCGGTCGGGGAATGGAAGCGCCTGTTCAAGGAAGCCACCACCATCAAGAAATGGATGAACCGCATGGACGTTGACTATTATCACGTCGAATCCGAAGGAATCGACCTCAAGATAAAGCCTGGCAAAAAGCGTCAGTGGATCGGCGTATCCGGGCACAATATCCCCAGCTTTGAACTCTTTATCTCCCCTGATTGGCGGGGGACCGAGGGCAGCTACATGGCCGACCAGCCGTCTTTCCGGAGCGGCAACCTGGTTGAGGGGGTCCGCCTCACATTCAAGAGAGGCATCGTGACCGAGGCTTCCGCCAAAAAGGGCGAGGCATTCACCCGGAAGCAATTGAAAATGGATAAGGGCGCATCCAGGGTCGGCGAATTCTCCCTCACCGACAAGCGCTTCTCCAAGATAAACAAATTCATGGCCAGCACCCTCTATGATGAAAACCATGGCGGCCGCTATGGCAATTGCCATCTGGCAGTAGGCGCCTCTTACTCGGATACCTATGATGGAGACCCCGCCGAACTGACCCAAGAGATGAAAGACCAATTGGGGTTCAACGATTCGGCCCTCCACTGGGACCTCGTGAACACCAACAAAAAGACCGTCACGGCCCACCTCGCCTCGGGCGAATCGATCGTTGTGTACGAAAACGGGATGTTCTGTTGTTGGGAATTGAGGAATTGAGGGATTGAGGGATTGAGGGATTGAGGGATTGAAAGCAGCGGTAAAAAGGGAAAATCTCATACGCCTTGGGGGCACGGCGCGCAGCCCTGGGGATGTGATGGAACTGGACCGCATGGGGCTTCAGTTCGCTGAGATCCCCATGACAGACCCGGATCGGTTTCTACCTCAGATTGAGGGCTACCGGAATCTCACAGATAAGCTGAGCCTCACTTACCTGTGCCATGGTCCCCGGGAGGGCGACCCGAACAACGTGGACACCCTGGAGACGGTCTATATGCCCAAGCTTTTGAAGATCCTCTCCCTCATGTCGCAGTTGGAGATGCGGCTATTGACCATCCATCTCTGGCTGGATCCCCGCTTTGTACGCCCTGATGTCATCGCCTACAAGGTGGGGTTTCTGAAAAGGCTTCTGAAGACGTCCGACGATTCGGGCATCACTGTCTGCATCGAAAACCTGAGTGAGAACGCCGCCCATCTATCCGGCGTTTTCGAGGCCCTGCCATCTCTGAACATGACCCTCGACCTCGGACACGCCCAACTCCTTGCCGCCCAAAATACCGGTTTCGGCTTCATGGAAAGGTTTCCCGAAAGGATCCACCATATCCACCTCCACGACAATCTGGGGGGAACCTCCGTGGCCGACGATCTTCATCTTCCTCTTGGAAAAGGAATCATCGATTTTGAAGGACTCTTCAAGGACCTGAGCCGGATCGGATACAACCGAACCATCACCCTGGAACTCAGACCAGACGAAATACGAGACAACCTCGGCACGGTAAAACAGCGGCTTGCTGATGCCGGATTCAGGGTAGAAGGCGCAGATACCGACAGCTCTAGATAAGAGCGGTTTTTCTTGACTTTCCTATTGGTTACAAATTGAGCTGAAAGGCTCGTTGAATACCTTCAACTATTCATCGCAAGTGCAGTTCGCAAGGCTTTACCATCTTGTGTCTGAGCTCAAGAAAAGAGAAATCCAGGCCGACATATTCTTGTTGCAGATCAACCTGGATTATGGTCTTTATCAAATCTTGGACTCAGAGTTCTATGATATTGTTTTCAGCAGAATTGATAAGACCCTTGGACTGAAGCGGCCTATTACGCCCATTGTTGATGACATCGTAAAAAGGATGAAAAGAAGAGGGATCACCCTATAAGGATCAGACGACATGGCAGGGAACAACAATCAGATTGAGAATCGACTCTGGGCCGCGGCGGATGAGCTGAGGGCCAATTCCAAGCTGAAGTCCTCCGAATATGCCGTGCCGGTATTTGGGTTGATCTTTCTCCGGCATGCGGATCACAAATTCGGGACGATTCAAAGGGAGATCGAGGGGAAAAGCACGGGCCGCCGGCAGATCGGACCTGCGGACTACCAGGCCAGAGGTGTTCTCTATCTGCCGGAGGAGGCACGGTTTTCGAGCCTACTCAAGCTGCCGGAAGGGGCCAACATCGGCCAGGCGATCAATGACGCCATGCGGGCCGTGGAGACGGAGAACCGGGACCTCAAGGATGTGCTGCCCAAGTACTTCAACCGGCTGGAAGGGGCCACCTTGGTGGAACTGTTGAAGGTAATGGCCTCGATTCCCATGGATATCGAGGGGGATGCCTTCGGCAAGATCTATGAATATTTTCTGGGGAAGTTCGCCTGAGCGAGGGCCAGAAAGGCGGCGAGTTCTTCACGCCCACTTCTGTGGTCAGACTCATCGTGCGGATCATCGAGCCGTACCACGGCCGCATCTATGATCCGGCGTGCGGCTCCGGGGGCATGTTTGTCCAGAGCGCCCGCTTTGTGGGAGAGCACAAGAGCAGTTCCAGCAATGTCCTCAGCGTTTACGGCCAGGAACGGGTGGCCGAGACGGTCCGCCTATCAAAGATGAACCTGGCGGTTCATGGGCTCGGAGGGGATATCCGGCAGGGGAACACCTATTATGAGGACCTGCACGCCAGCACGGCCGAGGGGGGCAAGCTCGATTTCGTCATGGCCAATCCACCCTTCAATGTGGATCGGGTGGACAAGGACCGACTCAAGGATGATCCTCGGTTCCCCTATGGGCTCCCACGGGTGGACAATGCCAATTATCTTTGGATCCAGATCTTCTACAGCGCCCTCAACAAAACGGGCCGGGCCGGCTTTGTCATGGCCAACTCCGCATCCGATGCCCGCGGCTCGGAATTGGAGATCCGAAAGAAACTGATCCAGGACAAGGCCGTGGATGTGATGGTGGCGGTGGGCTCCAATTTCTTCTATACCGTCACCTTGCCTTGCACGCTATGGTTCTTGGATAAGGCGAAGGCGGAACTTATGCCTTCGCCACCCTCACCCCAAACCCCTCTCCCAGAGGACGAGGGGCTCAGACAGCCCTCACCCCAAACCCCTCTCCCAGAGGGCGAGGGGCTTCATTACAGGGGCGGTTTTGATTTCAGCGGCTTGGTGGATAGGGCCAGGGAATTGCGGAAAAGCCAGACCCCTGCTGAAGAGGTTTTCTGGCAGCTTGTGCGCAGCCGGCAGTTCATGGGGTTGAAGTTTCGAAGGCAGCATCAAATTGGCGATTATATCGTTGATTTCTACTATGCTGACCACAAGCTGATTGTGGAATTAGATGGCCCTGTCCACGATGATCCTGACCGAAAGCGCGTTGACCATAAACGGGACGCCTATTTGACGTCGCTCGGCAACAAGGTCCTGCGTTTCCGTAATCAAGCATTCCTCGAAAACCCTCAACAAATCCTCTGTCAAATCGCAGATTCTCTCCCCTCTCGCCCTGACCCAACCGCCACTTTCGATAGCAAAAACAAGCCTCATCTTCCCCCCTCTCCCGCTGGGAGAGGGGCCGGGGGTGAGGGTACTGCCTTTCAGTATGCCGACACCGTGCTCTTTATCGATGCGAGGGAGATTTATCAGCAGGTGGACCGCGCCCACAGGGAATTCACCCCTGAACAGGTGGAATTCTTGGGCAACATCGCCCGCCTCTACCGGGGGAAAGAACCGGAGAACCTTCACGGCAGCGCCCACCTGATGGCGGAGAAGTTCCCGGACGGCATTTATCGCGACATCCCCGGCCTGTGCAAGGTGGCCACCATCCAGGAGATTGAGGCCCAGGGCTGGAGCCTGAATCCGGGCCGGTATGTGGGCGTTGCCGATCGGAAAGAGGACGACTTCGACTTTTATGACCGGCTTGAGGCGTTGAATGACGAACTGGAGACGCTGAATGCAGAGGCGCAGGGCTTGGAAGGCCGTATCGCCGAGAACGTGGCGAAGCTGCTGGAGGGGAGATGATGGCAAACAAAAAGCGCGAGCCGGTGAAAAAGGAACCTTTATCGCCCATGGTTTCGCGCCCGCTTCTAAAAGACCTCCGGCGGATGATTGAGGACACCCGGCAAGGTGTTGCCGTAGCGGTCAACGGCGCACTGTCCATGCTTTACTGGAAGGGACGTGATCTGGCCTACCTGGTGAGATTCTCAGAACCATTTCCCGATGAAACGATTTTGCACACA
>JAUPKI010000015.1 GCA_030837545.1 Thermodesulfobacteriota bacterium
ATCTCTCTTCGGCCGCTTGGGTGGCATGCTCTCTTAAACGCTGTGGGAGCTCATTTAACATATGATAGTCGGCACGGGTTTCCTTAAAGCTGATGAGCCGGGCCACCCATTCGTCCAGCATGCGTACAATACCGCCATGCCGGTAGTTGGGTGTGAGGTACCTGCGGTCCCACAGGTACATGAAAAGCTCATCGTCCTGGTAAGGCTTCCCCTTGGCGGAGAGGTCCGCCTCGGCCTGGGACGCTTTTTCATCAGCCCGCCGGGCTATGAGAACGGCAGCGGCCAGTTTTTCGTGCTGGCGCATGTACTCTTCGGTCGTTTCCAGTGCCGATTTACTTATCTGGAGCTGTTTCTGGAAGGCGTCTGCAGCCCGATCGCGTGCATCTCTACAGGTTTCGCGCTGCTGATTCAGCATCTCCTGGCGGTGTTGGCTCTTGATAATATTATTTTCAAGCGCCTCCAAAGCCCGGTTACGCTGGTCCATGAAAGCGGGCACAGCCAAATGGGCCTTATTCAGCCGGTCCGTCACGGTGCCGGCTTTCATCTCATCCAGTCTGAACTTGGCCAGTTCCCGGTATTGCTCCGCCATTTCGATGCGCGATTGGTTCAACTGCGAGTTCAGGTCGTTCATCTCACGGTCGGCGTCTGCAAGCCGGGACTGGGCCTGCATCATATGGTTGTTGATTTCTTGTAGCGTATCTCTGCCGCTGATCACTTGATGAAACTCCTCATAAACAAACTATCGGAGATCCGCAACGCAGATCTACCACTGGGTAATGGCGCCACCAGCGGTCGGGATAATATACTGGGGTGTCAAGTATCCGCGTTTTTTGACCCCGAACACATTGCGATTGATAATGCCGTCATCCATCTTGTCGCGTTTGACCTGCTCGAAAACGGCGGGTTCGACACGCAACCCCCACTGTTCAACGGTACGCGTCTTGCCATCCTCTTCGCTGGTGATGGGAAGAGAAAGGCGTTTGCCGTCGGCGGCAACCGCCTCAACGATAACGTAGTAGTTGCGCGCGCTAGGGTTGTTCTGGGGGACCCTCCATACACCGCTGGGCGTGCCTGGGCGGGAGACAATACGCAACTGGTACTCCAGGATAGACTGAGCATAAAGATCCCGGAGGGCCGCATACCCTTTGTTCACGGCCTCGACATCCTGACGTGACACGCCCGCCATGGCATCCTTGTAAAGCGCTTCAGCCTGCTTCCGGGCCGCATCCTCACGAACCTCGGCCAGCACCCGGTCCCGCTGGTCGGCCAGCTTTGCCGGCATGGCCTTGAGTTCCTGTAGAGTCTGCTGCTGCTGTTCCCGGGCACGATTCTGGGGCGCCACTACGGCGAACTGGTAGACCAGGTAAATCGCCAACAGGGCCGCAAACACCAACGCCCCCCGTTTAACCCAACGCCCGCGGTTGACATACAAGCGGGCAATGGTCAGTTGGAAACTCTTTTGTGGGGGACGATAGGTAAAACGCTCTTCGCGAAGGGCTTTCACGCCCTCAGCGATGACGTCGTCGGATATGGTAAGCCCTTGTCCAGCATAAATAGTGCGGACCTTTTCGATCAGTGCCCGGTCGTGGTCATCGGCCCGCAGTTCCCGGTCGACCACTGACTGCTGGTGCCGCAGCGTGTCGACCACGTCCATGGCCAACATGACTTCGTTCAGATCGCTCTTCGGGGCTTGATGGGCGTCACTCATGGGTCAGTTGCTTTCCAGCGACGGTCAACTGCACCATGCGCCGCTTGCCGTCTTCCACCGCCTGGCGGATCTCTTGTTCGTTGCGGGTACTCAATTCGCGCATTTCGGCAATCAGGGACCGGGACTTTTCCTGGAAATTAATCACCGAGTCGAGTAGTTTTTTAACGCTCTCAGCCTTGATGGTGGGCCCGTATCCGGCCCGCAAAGCCTTCTCCTGAACTTGGCCTCCTACATCGGCCAGGGTCTCAAGGCTCTGATTGATACCCTCTTTCATAGCGTTTAGGGTTTCGGTGCTCTCGTGCAGCCCCTGCAGGCTGGTAAAAGAGGCGTTTAAGGCCGTAAACACCGTTTCGTTGGTCCCGAAGAAAGAGACCGCCTGGGAGTAAACACGCTCTTTGACATCGGAGGTCTGAGCCAGACGCGCCATGACCACCTCGGTGGTGTTATAGCTTACCGACAGATTCTCGGCCAGGTCCTTGGCAATTTGATAACGTTTGTCCTGTTCCTGTAGTTCGCGCAAACGCTCGTCTCGCGTGAGCTCCAGTCTCGCTATCTGCTCTCGGTCTTGTCCAGTGTAAGTTTCAAGAGTTTTGGCGGCCTCTTCCAGGCGGCCTTTCGCCACCTCGACCACGGTTTCAGCTTTTTTGAGCACCTGGAAGGCCATTACCTGGGACTCTTTCAGCGCCCCTCGAAAATCCCGGTAGGACTCCAGGATCTGGCCCTCGCGCGCCATCTGGTCCTTGGTGTCGGCCGCTACCTCCAGGTAGGTCTTCTTGATCTTGCGAAAACGGCTGGGAATATCCCCGCGGGTGACCTTCATCCAAAAGTTGGAGAGTTGCTCCAGGGTGTCGATCTTGCCGTCCCCAAGCTGTTCAACCATGGACTTGGCGTCGTCGCGGATACTGTTAAAGGCATTGGTGATGGTTTCGTAGCGCTCGCCCACGTTCATGGCTGTAATCTGCTCGCGCACCACCTCGTTGAACACCGTGGTGCTGCTGAGGGTGCGGGCGATGGCAATGGTTTTTTCCTCGTCCAGGTCGCTGATCCGGTTGATGAGTGCAACGACCGGCATCTCATCCGGTTTTTCGGGCATCAGACCAAGGTCGCGCAGACCATTCAGAGCCTTGTCAAGATACCGCAAAGGGGTTGAAATTACATGGGCTGGATTCATATCTGCTCCTTTGAAATTATTTTTTCTGGGGTGCCGCGGGGGCCTTGGGCGGCTCCTTGACCTCGATCTTCTTCGCCTGCATGGTGTAAAAAACCGTTACCTTGGATCCCACCTGGAGGTCGCCTGCAATGGCCACATCCTTGTCGCGGGCGATTTCCCACTTCTCATTTCCCTTCTTCACCACGATGACGTCGGGCCTGACCTCCAGCACCGGCCCTGTCACCTGGTATTGGACGGGACCTGCCAGCGCCACGGTGGAGAAGAAGACAACTGCACAAAAAATCAGAATACTTGCTTTCACGGTGAAACCTCCTTCTCTTCAGTTTGAGTGAACGTGATAAGAATTTCCTTCTTTCGTGCCCGAGTGTAGGTGATTTCGCCTTGTGTGTCAAGTATGAGGTGGAAGACCGATGAACTGTCCCTTTTGTGGAGGAGAATTGAAAAAGATCACAGTGACGTTCAGTTACTCATGGACCTTGAACCGCATCTTAGCCAGGATGACCGGGAAGGCCTCCCCCTTGGAGCGAAGGGTTTTTCTCTGGGCAGTGATATCAAAACGTTCTGATACCTGACTGAAGAAGGCCATGCTCGTTTTTCTAAATCCTTCAGCCAGGATAATCTCTCCCGAAGGATTTAGGCAGGTTTCAACGAGCTTCAGGATCGACTGAAAATCCGTCTCCTTGTAGATCACCTCCGACCCCACGATGGCATCGAAGCGGCCGGCTAATTTCGGCTGGTTCCAGTCCAGTCGCATCACTTCAATGCTAGTTCCATTGTTGGCGGAAAGATTCGCATGGACATTGGCCCTGGCAAAATCGAGGGCATTCGAATTGTATTCGCTCATGGTGACCCGGTGTCCAAAGGCGGCCGCCACGATGCCCACGACCCCTACGCCACACCCGATTTCCAGAAAGCGCCGCTCCGGATCCACCGGCATGGCGGCCAGGTGATCGGCCAGCACCATGGATGCCTCCCATATCTTGGCCCACAGGGGAAACTCGTGAAAAATATCCCCCTGATCCACGAATGTATCCAGGGATCTTGGAACAAAAAACCGAAAGCGCCGGTCCCGAATCACCAGATCTGCCGTATCGGTTTCGTATCGGCGCTGAAAGGATTCAAGGGAAAACATATGCGTGGATTGACCTCCCGCCCGGGCCCGAAATGCCCATGTAGATGCCATCGAGTGTATTGAAGTCGATTCCCCTGGCCCCGTTGTGCGAGCCGGATGGTGTGAAACAGAGCGTATAATATTCGGATCTGCGGATGTCAAGCATTCGCGAAAACATGACGGTATGATCCGCCGCATAGGCCATCGGGCGTTTGCATTCAAGCGGCCTTTGTGGTAACAGTGCGAACACGTTGCCCATTGGGAGGAGGTATGTTAAGGTAAGAAGACCCTGAACCTGAAGGGATAAAAGGCTCGGACATACACGCTTCCCCTGTGCCGGATCCGTTGGGTTCCGGACACGGATCGAGAGGTGGATGTCCAGATGGAGTGAACCCATGCCAAGGAGGACGCGATGAAAGAAATGGAAATGCTGTTGAAGACGGTGAGCGATGGTTTGAAGATTCTGGCCCAAGGGGTTAAGGTCATCGCAGACAAGCTGGAGACCTTTGCAGAGCAGAACGAACGCGATGCTGCTCGACCCAGGGGCAAAGCTGTTCGGGTCCGTGAGGTACGAGTCAAGACGTCTGCCAAAAAAGCGCCTCGAAAGGCCGCAGAAGGAGCGGGTCTGAAAGGGAAGAAAGTCGGGCCAACGTGCGAGAGGGTGTATGAGGCCATGAGCCGCATCAACGGGCCTGTGGAGATCGATCTGTTGGCAAAAAAGACCGGCTATAACAAGAAGCAGGTCCACAACGCCCTCTTTAAGCTCAAGAAACAGGGGAGGGTTGAGAACGTGAGCAAGGGCGTCTACAGGACAGCGGCATAGCGAAGACATTCATGAACATCGCTCTGTCAGAAAAACACGGTGTGGTGCGGCGCTCTGCCCGAAGGTTCTGTGAGGTCGAACTGAGGCCGATTGCAAAGGAGATCGACCAGGAGGCCCGTTTCCCGTGGGAAGCGGCAGAAAAGATGGGGAGGCTCGGGTATTTCGGAATACAGGCGCCCCGGGAACTGGGGGGCGCAGACCTGGATTCCATCAGCTACGCCATCGTTATCGAGGAAATTTCAAGGGTCTGCGCGGCCCTCGGGCTGTGCGTGACGGTCCACAACAGCGTGGCGGTTTACCCCATCCTGGCCTTTGGGTCAGAAGCACAGAAACAAAGATGGGGGCCACCCCTTGCCCGAGGGGAAAAAATCGGGGCCTTCTGTCTCACCGAGCCCAATGCGGGATCTGACGCGGCCGGGATCGAGTCGACCGCTGTTCGGGACGGGGCGACCTATCTCCTGAATGCCAACAAGGTCTTTGTGACCAATGGGGGCATTGCCGACACCTGTCTTATGTTTGTTCGAACCCAACAGGGGGCCGGAGGGAGGGAGATCAGCGTGGTGGTGGCCGAGCGGGGCACGCCGGGGTTTGTGGTGGGGGACCTGGAAGACCTATGCGGGATGCGGGCAAACCCGGTCAGCTCCATTCGGTTGAATGACTGCCGGGTCCCCTTGGACAACCTTCTGGGAGAAGAGGGCCAGGGGCTCAGAATCGGCCTTGCAGCCCTGGATACGGGAAGGATGGGGATTGCCGCCCAATCCACCGGGATTGCCCAGGGGGCCCTGGACGAGACCCTCCGTTATGCAAGGGAGCGCCGCCAGTTCAGGGTCCCTATTGAAAGGCACCAGGCCGTCCAGATGATGCTGGCGGATATGGCCACCTTAGTGGATGCCTCCAGGCTCATGACGTACCGTGCCGCCGCCTTTCGGGATATGGGACGCGCATTTTCCCAGGCCTCGGCCATGGCCAAGCTCTATGCCTCTGAGGCCTCCTGCAAGGTCACCGACATGGCGGTCCAGATCCACGGAGGGTATGGCTATTCCAAATCATACCCGGTGGAGCGCTATTACCGGGATGCCCGGGTGACGCGAATCTACGAGGGCACCTCCGAGGTGCACCGAATGGTCATTGCCAGAGGGTTGACGGGGTAATATGGATATCATCGTGTGCATCAAGTCGGTGAGCCTGACCGCTGGTTCCGAAGGCGCGCTTCGCTCTTACGACGCCGTGGAGGTGAACCCGTTCGACCGGCCAGCCATCGAGACGGCCTTGTCCCTGCGAGAGGCCAGGGGCGGCACGGTGACCGCGCTCTCCATGGGGCCTGCGTCGACCCGATCCACCCTTGCAGAGGCACTGGCTATGGGGGTGGATCGAGGCGTCCTGGCCTGTGACCCGGCCTTTGCCGGATCGGACACCCTTGCAACCTCTACCGTGCTGGCCTCGGCCATACGCAAACTGAGCCCTTTTGATCTGGTCCTGTTCGGAATGCGGACAGCCGACAGCGACACCGGTCAGGTCGGCCCCCAGACTGCGGTTCTCCTGGATATCCCCATGGTAGGCCTGGTCCATTCGATTGAACCTGCGGACAACGGTCTCCAGGTTGAACGGACCGCAGATCACTTTACCGAGCGCTTTGAAATCGAGTTTCCAGCAGCGCTCACCATCCATCCGGGGGCCATTAAGCCGAGGGACATCCACCTGGCGAGAATCGGTCCGGTCTTTGAAGAAGAAAAGATCACATTTTGGAATCTCGGCGACCTAAGCCTATCCCCGGAACAGGTGGGTGATGCCGGGTCCCCTACGCGGGTCCTGTCTGTTTCGAGGGCGATCCAACAGAAAAAATGCGAGTTTTTAAAAGGAAGCGCCCTAGAACAGGCGGACGCACTCATGAGGCAACTGACCGAGGCGGGGATGATGGGGTAGGGACTGGATACTGGATGATGGAAGTTTGGAGTGACGAGTTTGGAGTGCCTAAAGTTACAAAAGGAAGAATTCTGATTTCAACTTTTAACTTCACACTTCACACTCAGCTCTTATTGGCCTTGCGCTTTGTTGACGATCGAATATGACTGAAAACCTCACCAAAGATATCTGGGTCTTCGGGGACCTGAGGAATGAACGGCTGTTCGGGTTCAGCCTGAATGTGCTGGCCAAGGCTCGGGAGTTGTCTTGGTGGGTCGGCGGAAAGGCCGTTGTGGTCTGTCTGGGTCCGCCGGAAGATACACCCGGAGACCCCCGGTTGAGCGGGCCCTGGGTTTCAATAAACCACGCGGAAAGAGAGTGGATCGCGCATGGTGCAGATCGGGTTTACCGCATCGAGAACAGGGCCTTCAGCGTGCCGGAGTCTGATGTCTATTCAAGGATCCTGGCGGACCTGGTGGGGGAACGGCTCCCCAGACTTGTGCTGTTTCCCCTTACTGATTTTGGAAGGGAACTGGCCGCCCGAACCGCCCGGATTCGGAATGGAGGCCTGATTGCCGACTGTGCGGACCTCCGGATGGATGAAGGGGGGATCGTGGGGCTGTGTCCTGCCTGGGGCGGGCAGATCCTGGCTGAAATCACCTTTTCGGACAGCGAGACGACCGGATTTGCCACGGTTCAGCCCCATGTGCGCCCACCTGTCCGTGTCGAAGGCGATCCGGGCACGGTGGAACGGATTTTGGTCAAGGAGACATATGGAGGACGGGGACTCAAGCTTCTCTCCTCTTCGCCCGAACCCACTGAACGGTTGAGGCTGGAAACCGCCAAAACGGTGGTCGTCGGCGGCGCCGGCATGGGAAGCATGGAGGGATTCGGGCTGGTCCGAGAACTGGCCGCGGCCCTTGGGGGCGAGGTGGGGGCCACCCGGCCGCCGGTGCTGGAGCACTGGGTGGAGGAAGAGCGGATGATCGGTCAGACGGGCAAAACCGTAAGGCCGAATCTCCTCATTTCCATTGCGACCTCCGGGGCGGTCCAGTACACGGCAGGCATTGCCGAGGCCAAAACCGTGGTGGCCATCAATCGTGACCCGAATGCGCCCATCTTCCAGGTGGCGGACATAGGGATTGTGGCGGATGCCAAGACCTTTGTACCCCTCCTGACTGCCCGGGCCAAGAAGACTGTGATGCGTCGACTGGCGGACGCTTTGACATCTACCAAGGGTGTGCAGGCAACGGTTTCAGGGTTCGGAGAGAAGATCGGAAAGCTGAGGAAGGCCCAGGGATGGTCCCTGGAGAACCTGGCAGAGGCGACCGGTCAGACCCCGGAATTCATCGCCCAGGTGGAATCGAGCGAGACCTCCCCTCCCGTGAGTTTTCTGGTGCGCCTGGCAGGGGCACTGGGCGTGGATCCGGGGACGTTCCTTCACAAAGAAGAACAGGCCGCCATTCGGGATCAGCGCGTTCAGGCCTTTGTCAAACGCACCCGCAGCTATTCCTACCAGACCCTGACGCCTGGGGCCGAGAAAAGCCATTTGCGCGCCTTTATGGTAACCATTGAGTCTCATCATGACCACAAACCCGTGGAATACCGGCATGAGGGCGAGGAGTTTATCTATGTCATGGCAGGGGACCTGGAGTTGACCCTGGGGGGGAAGATCCATGTCCTCAAAACAGAGGAATGCATCCATTTCAACTCGGATATCCCCCACAAGCTCAAGAGTCTGTCCAGCGAGCCGACCCGCTGTCTGGTCATGCTGTATACGGTGTAGGATCGGGGAATTGGGGAATTGAGGGATTGAGGGATTGAGGAATTGTGGAATTTGAGATGGGTATCTGTGAAATCTGCGCCTGCGCCATTTATCCCGTTAAATCTTCGTAGCCCTTATTTAACTGGGATGAAATGCCTTTTGTGTTCTATTTCATCGGGGTCATCTGTGGACTGAAGAGCAAATGAGGAGTTCGGTATGGGGTTCATTCTTTTTCTGATGGTGATCACGGTCTTCCTGTTTTTTCCCCTGGCCACATACATCCTCTTCTGGTACGAGACGGCCAACTCGGCCTATAAGGATGAGCTGGCACGGCTATCCAATGGGAGGACCGGAAGCTGGATTTTCAGGGCGTTTGTTTCGAGCGTTTTGAGCCATATCGTGGCTATCGGCTGCTACCCGCTCGTTCTGGTCAGGAGCTTCTGGCGGCCGGCCCCTGGAGTTAGGGCCTCTTCTCCGCCGGTGATCCTGATCCATGGTCTCTACCACAATGCCAGCGCCTGGATACGGTTCAGGGGGCCGCTGAGACGGGCAGGATATGACCGGATGTATGCCTTCACTTACAACAGCTTCCGCCCCGACTTTCAGGAGATCTGCGGGCAACTGGAGCGATGGCTCATGGAGATCAGCCGCCACTTCCCCGGAGAGGGCATCATCCTGGTGGGGCACAGTATGGGCGGGCTCCTGGCAAAGGCCTATGCCGCAAGAGATGATCGTTCCCGGGGCCCTGCAGTGAAAGCGCTCGTTACCTTGGGAACGCCCTACGGCGGGAGCAAGATGGTCGTCTTCGGGGTCGGCCATCTGGCGAAGAGCTTGGCCTGCGGCAGTTTGCTGATCCGGGAACTGGAAGGGAAACAGGTCCCCTCAGGGGTGTCGTGCATTGCCCTCCGCTCGCCGGTGGACAATCTGGTCCTCCCTGCAGCGTCCCTCAAGCCCCCATCCGGATGGCGAGAGGAAGTGACCGATCCGATCTGCCATGTGGCCATGCTCTACCATGGACCCACGATCAGACGGGTCTTGAACCAGATGAAGGGCACGGCGGTTTCCCCCGAGGCTTGAAACGGGTGGGGAGGAAGACCTGAACGTGCAGCGTCAACAAGGAGAAAGATGACCCCTCCTTTCCATTTCTGTGAGAGACCCGCAGACGAGTATAACCGTTGAATCCTATTCAAGAAGAAACACATCTCAAACGCGCCTGGATACGGGAACTCTATCAGGGGCACGAGGCGATCTGCTGGAGCTACAAGGTCGATCTGCCCAGGCCCATGATCGAGATCTCCAGCTCCAGGAGGGAATGGGGGACATGGGATTCCGATTCCCGGACGATCAGGATATCCGCGGCCCTCATAACGGAGCACTCCTGGGACGCGACCTTGAATGTCTTCAAGCATGAAATGGCCCACCAGATCGTCACGGATATCTTCGGCGCGGCCGAGGGTCATGGGCCTCTCTTTGAGAGGGCCTGCACGATGATCGGCGTGCCCGAGGCCTTCCGGGGGGCCAGGGGGGACGCCCCTCGAAGGATCGGGGAGTTCAGGGATGAGCGGATCGACTCGGAAAACATGCGAATGCTGGACAAGGTCAGGAAGCTCCTGTCCCTGGCCCGCTCCGGGAATGAAAACGAGGCCTTTCTGGCCATGCAGAAGGCCACTGAACTGATTGAAAAGTACAATATTGACCGGATCGAGGAGGACAGGGCCGCCAAATTCGTATACGCCATCATCCATCACAAGAAGAAACGGATAGAGGATTACCAGCGCCGAATCTGCCTGATCCTGCAAGATCACTTCTTTGTCAATGTGGTATATGCACATCTTTTCGATGCGTTAGACGGTGAAACCTATAAGACCATTGAGTTGCTGGGGACCGTTGAAAATGTCCGCATAGCGGAATACGTCTATCATTTTCTGATGAATCAGGTGGAGGTCCTCTGGAAAGTCTACCAGGGAAGGGGGGGAGGGCGTGCCGTCAGGAACAAGCGGTCATACCGACTGGGCGTGTTAAAAGGGTTCCATGACAAGCTGGACCGGCAGGCAAGGGACCGGACGCATGGGTACGATTCCGTGCATGCCGACCTCAAAACCGTGAGCGCCCTGATCTGTGCGGAGGACAGGGGGTTGCAGGCATTCATGAAAATGCGCTTTCCTCGTCTATCCACGTTCAGGACACGGGGGACAAATCTGGATTACCGGACGTTTCAGGCAGGGCGCGATGACGGCAACCAGCTTACCCTCCACAAGGGGATCCGGCATGAGGATGGGTACCGGGGTCGATTGCTGACCGGTGGTTCCGGATAACCCGTCCGGGGGGCCGGATGCATCACGGCAGCGGGTCAGGCCCCCTCCAGTTCAGACCTGAGTCTTCTCGCCATCATCCGTTCGTAACGAATAGGGAATATGCGGCTGATCCAGTAACTGATCTTTCCCACAGGGGTCAGCACCAGGAGGTGTTTGCGTTTTATGGCACCCCGATAAATGGCTTCTGCCACGTTTTCAGGCGTGTCCTGACCCCCGACCCGAGACTGGGGATGGGGGGTGACGCTTCCATCGCACCCCAGGGCACGGGTTTGCAGGTTGGTCTTGACGAACCCTGGACAGACGATCATGACATGGGTCCCGGTCTCCCGGATCTCGCTCCTGAGAGAGGTAAAGAGACCGTTCAGGGCATGCTTGCTGGCGCTGTACCCGGTCCTTCCCAACAGCGGCGCAAGCCCGGCCACGCTTTCATTGACGATAATGAGCCCCTTTCGCTGGATCAGACTCTCGATGGCCGCCTTGGTACAGTAAAGCGACCCGAAGAAATTGACCGCCATGACCTTCTCAAAGACCGAGATATCGGTATCGACGAATGCCCCCCGCTGGGTAATGCCGGCATTGTTAAAGAGGACGTCGACGCCGCCAAAGTGATCGATGATCTGTTTGACGGCAGTTTCGCAGTCCTCCCTTTGGGACACATCGCATCTCACTGAAATACAGGCCACGCCCCGGCCGGCCAGTTCCCTGTGCACCGCATCAAGGGCCTGTTCGTCCATATCCAGCAGGCCGATCCTGGCCCCATCCGCGGCAAACCGCCTGCACACTGCCAGACCGATCCCGCTGGCTGCCCCGGTGACGACCACGACTTTGTCTTTAAACGATTTTCTCGACATGGAAATCCTTCCTGTTTGACCACGAATCAGACCCCGGTTCAACACCCTGAAAGGGACCCCGGTTCAACGGGGCAGGCGAATAGCACGAATAAGAGATGG
Source organism: Thermodesulfobacteriota bacterium (assembly GCA_030837545.1). Classification (GTDB taxonomy): domain Bacteria; phylum Desulfobacterota; class DSM-4660; order Desulfatiglandales; family Desulfatiglandaceae; genus AUK324. The sequence goes on from JAUPKI010000015.1 coordinate 11,746, forward strand.
GTTAGGATCTCGATTTCGCCGAGTACCCGGTACCCATGCGCATTTCCATTTCTTCCGGTGGGACTTCCTTGATCTGATCATTCTCCCAAATGACCACGGGGGTGCCTGTCTGTTTGGCCCGTTGGATAACCTTGTAAGCTGCCTGCTGAAAAGCCGCATCTGCTTTCCATGCCAAGCTGCTTTCATCTTTCGTTTTTTCATTCATACTTCTTATACCCGTATGTTCTTCGTCATCTTCTCGAAAATGGCGGTGTCAAAGACCTCGATTTCTCCTTTTTCCTCATGAGCCACAATTTTGGGCAGGAGATGCGAGGCATCGTAAATACGGAAAATGTGGGCAAGGGGCCTATAAAGGGATAATGAATTCAACAGACCAGAATCATAGCGTCTTCTGACAACGGGTTCGGGAACATTGTGTCCACCCTGCCGAACCCGCGCTGTAACCCGGGAGACCGCCATATCTGCGCTCGGGAGCCACAGAAAAAACACCACAATCCGATACTCATTCACTGTCAGCCTTTTGAAAAGGCGCACATATCCGAACGGTAGAAAATCTTCCCCGTATCTTTGCACGAGACAGCCGAGTTCATCCGATACATGGCCGAAGCGACACACATAAAGGCGCTTTCGATGTCTGAAAACAAAAACTTCGCCATTTTCACCTCCTCTTTTGACCACGAATAGCACGAATCACACGAATGTGAAAAAATAGCGAACTGGCCTTTTTATCTGTTCGGTTTGTTTGCGCGGCTATTGACTTAGTTTGGAACTGACAATTCGATTAAGGCTAATCCCGGCCTCAGCGGATTGAATTGCAAGATTTCTGTGGACTTCAGGTGGTATTCTGACCATAAATTTGCCGCTAAACCGCTTGCACGCAATCGGTTCAGGAATGACCTCCTTGTTAGCCTCCATATCCTTTACAATATCCGCCACCATTTTCCGGACCCCCTTCAAGGCTGCTTCCGGGGTCGCAGCCAGCCAGCTCAAGCTTGGGAATTCAGCACATAAACCGACGTACTCGTTATCGTCCTCGGACCAGGTTACCCTGTATGTGTATCGATCATTCTGTAACATCATGATCTACCTCCAGTTTTTCAACAGCCAAAAGCACCTGCTTTACTTGATATACCTTTGCCTTCCCTATTTGGATGCGCTGACCGGCCTGTATCGCCTTTGCCAGCCGCTCCCGAAGTTCTTTTAAGAACTTCTCAATATCATCATAATGTTCCAGGTAGTTGGCAGTAACGAGTTCCAGCGGCGATGTCGGCCTTGTATCTCATGGCTGCTGGGTTGTGGGTCTAAAGGCTTCAATCCGCCCTCTCACCCGATGTCAGATCTTCTCGTCGGACGGCAGGGGGATGCGGGTAAAGATAAAGGCGGCGATGAGCCCGGCGATGATGTGCCAGATCCCCCACCAGGCCACCAGGATGGCCATGCCGCCCAGGCCCCCGAAGAAATTGAAGACCAGGACCAGACCCAGCGCCGAATTCTGGATCCCCACCTCGATGCAGGTGGCACGGGAGTCTCTTTCCGGCAGTCCGAACAGGCGGCCCGACCAGTACCCCAGATTCAGGGCCAGTGCATTGTGGATCAGGACCACAAGTATGACCAGGCCGACCACCTTGAGAAAGATCTGCCAGTTGGCCGCCAGGGCGCCTAACACAATGGCGATGAAGAAGACCAGCGAAAAGATCTTGAAGGGCTTGCGAACCCTGGTGGATAGGGTGGGGAAGATGCGGCTCAATGTCATTCCCGCTGCGAGCGGTATCCCTAAGATGATGAAGATGGTGGTGAACACGTCCATGGGGCTGAGGCTGACCTGCCTGAGAATTTCCGCCGTATGAGGGTTGAGGCTTCCCCACAGGCTCAGGTTGAGCGGAGTCATGACGATGGCCGCTGCCGTGGAAACCGCGGTCATGCTGATCGATACAGCGACGTTTCCCTTTGCCAGGTATGTCAAAATGTTGGAGAGGTTGCCTCCGGGACAGGCCGCCACCAGGATCATGCCCAGGGCGATGGAGGGCTGGGGCCTCAGGATCAGGGTGAGGAGGAAGGTGAAGGCCGGAAGGAGGATGAACTGGGCGCCTAACCCGATGCCCGGGGCCTTGGGAGAAATAAGGATCCTTTTGAAGTCCTCAATCTTGAGATCCAGGGCCACCCCAAACATCATCAACCCGATGGCGGCGTTGATAACGAACAGCCCCTGGGGATTGAAATTGAGCCTGACCTGATCCACCACTGCCGGGTCCATAAGGTCGCCTCCTCATTTGAAATGGGTTCTTTGGGTTACTTGGGTTCTTTGGGTTACTTGAGTTCTTTGGGTTTATTGAGTTTACCGGTTTGTTGGGTTAAGGGCTGTTAGCATCCAAGCATCCCAGGGGTAAGGAGCAAGGAATTCAACCGGCAATCCACAATCTTCACTTTCAACTCAATAAACCCAATAAACACAATGAGCTCAACAAACCCGGCCTCCAGAATCCAGAATCAAGCCATGTACGCACCCACATTGGCCAGGGCAATACTGGCCGGGCTGATGGGGGTGGGATCTGCCATGACATTGATGCAGGTGGTTATCCCTGAAGCAAAGGCCGCTTCCAGGGCGGGTCGAATGTCCGATGGCTTTTCCACCAGGATCCCCCTGCCCCCGATGGCCTCTACCATCTTGTGATACTCCACCCGGCCGATATGGGTCCCCTCTTTGACGGCGTGCCCCATGCGGATTTCCTGGCTGTGCCGGATCATGCCCCATCCGAGGTCATTGCAGATCACCGCGACGATCGGGATGCTTTTTCGAATGGCGGTTTCAAATTCCATGAAGTTGAATCCCACCGAGCCGTCTCCGGTGATGAGGCAGACGCGCTTTTCAGGATACAGGAGCTTGGCCGCATTGGCATAGGGAAGGCCCACGGCAAGGGAGCCGAAGATCCCGTAGTCCAGATAGTGTCCAGGCCTTCGGATGGTTCGGGTCATCCCCATCCAGGTGGCGGTATCGCCCCCGTCGGCCACCACGATGTCATCTTCCCGGTCCATGAAGTCATTGATCTCTCTGGCGAGGCGCATCGGGTGAATCGGCACGGCGTCGCTTTGCCAGTCGTTGACCGACATGGCCTTTCCCTGCTGATGCGCGGTTTCAAGGGTAGAGATCCACGGGGCGAAACGAGAGGTGAGCGTCTCTTTCATCTTTTTTTCGCGGATGATGGCGTTACACTGCCGGAGCAGGGCGCCCACATCGCTGACCACGGGCAGATCGATGGTGCGGTTCCTGCCGATCTCTTCGGGCTGGATATCTACCTGGATCATTTTGGCCTGGCGGTTGAAGATGTTGCCGAACATATAATAAAGGCAGATCCGTGTGCCCAGGAGCACCACGAGATCGGTCTGCATATAGGCGGAAAACCCGCAACCCGGCCGAATGGCAAGGGCCCCTTCGAAACAAAGGGGATGGGGATCCGGAATGGTCCCCCGGCCGGAAAGCGACGTGAATATGGGCATGCCGGTATTCTCGATAAATTCGAGCAGGTCCTTTTCGGCCCCGGACTGCCATACCCCGGTGCCGGCAATGACCACCGGCTTTTCGGCCTGTCGGATCATCTGAAGCATCTCTTCGGCCTTGACCGGATCAACCGGATGTGATGCCCCGCTGGTTGTCATCTCCTTGACCGATGACGGATCCACTGCTGCATTCAGGACGTCCACCGGGAACTCCAGATACACCGGCCCCGGACGGCCGCTCGAGGCGGTCCGGAAGGCGATATCCATGAATTCCGGCACCCGCTCCACCTTGTGACAGACCAGGGCCTTTTTGACCATGGGTCCGATCACCGGGGCCTGGGGCATGTCCTGAAGGTCGAGCTTCTCTTTGTGATCGAGACCCACGCACCCGGCGATCAGGACCAGCGGCGTATTGGAGAAAAAGGCGCTGGCAATGCCGGTCAGGGAATTGGTGAATCCCGGTCCGGCCGTCACCATGGCCACGCCGGGGCTCCGGGTCAGTTTGCCCCATGCCTCGGCCATGAAGACGGCAGCCTGTTCATGCCGCGTGTCAAAGAGCTGCACGTCGCTGTTTTCAAGATACTGATAGATCGGCGTGATATGGCCCCCGCTGAGGGTAAAAATGTATTTCACTCCCCTCTTGATGAGCGACTGAGCCGCCAACTGCCCGCCCGTCATTGTCTCCATCTGCAATCCTCCCGTTTAATCGACGATTGATCATTGGCCTCCGAAGCCTTCCACTATTCAACTTTAGCTCACTTCTAAAACTCCATCAACTGCCCGCCGGTCACATTGATGGCCTGGCCGGTGCAGTAGGAAGAGGCGTCGGAGGCCAGAAAGGTCACCAGTTGGCCCACCTCCTCAGGGGTCCCGATCCGGCCCAGGGGGATGGTCCTGCACATCTCCCTTTCCCGCTCCTCCACGGTCGAGCCAAAGACCCTGGCCTCCAGCTCGAACCGCCATCTCTCTAAATCGGTCATGATCTGCCCCGGGCAGACCGCATTGACCCGTATGCCGGCCCCGGCCAGTTCCTTTGCCATGACCTTGGTCAACATGATGACCCCGGCCTTTGCAACGGCATAGGCCCCGTTGAACAGGGGCGGCACCTTGCCGGCACGGGAGGCCGTATTGATGATACTCGCCTTCCTCCCCATCATGAGGGGGAGCACGGCCCTGGAAACCCTGAAGACGCTGTGCAGGTTGACGTCAATGGTCTTCATCCAGGCGGTCTCATCGTAGGTATGGACCGCGTTGGGCACACCGAAAGAGGCGCCCGCGTTGTTGCAGAGCACATCCACGTGATCGAAGCGTGTCTTGACCGTTTCCACCATCCGGCCGATGGCCTCGTTGTCTGTCACATCGACTCCCACGGCCAGGGCCGAGACCTGAAATTCGTCCATCATCTCTCTCGCAATGTCATCCATCTCGCCCTGGGTTCCGGTCTTCACTTGGCCTGCATCGTCGCCGCTCCGTCCCAGATCTGCCACCACCACGTGGGCCCCACTCCCTGCCAGGGCCCGGACGATCGCATAACCGATCCCGGTACGTTTGCCGGCGCCGGTCACCAGTGCCGTCTTTCCATTGAGATCTGCATACATCTGTCTTTCCTCCACGCCCAAGATTTAAGGATGACTCAATTCCCCAATCCCTCAATTCCTCAATCCGCTCCACCGAGGTTTGCTGATGGATACCCTATTTTGAACCGTAGGTCAAAGGGAAATGGTCAATCCCTGTTACGAAACTATCTGATATCAAAATGTTGGATGCCCTCTTTTTTTCTTGACAGAGAAAAACAATTTTCCTATAGGTTTCCCTCAATACAAACTATCCCCAGAGGCCCAAAGACGTGGAGCCGTGAAATGAGCCTGAAAAATCTCCTGTCAGAGAAGAGGTCCAGCATCATCAAGCGATGGCAAGATGCCATCGTCTCATCCTATCCCAAGGACAGCCGGGGATTTCTCAAGAGAACCAAGAGCCAGTTCGCAAATCCTGTCGGATGTATCATCACAAAAGAGATTGAAACCCTCTATGACGAGGTGATCAAAGGCGACAATGCCGATAAGATTTCCTCCTGCCTCGATACGATTATCCGCATTCGGGCAGTGCAGGATTTCACTCCCTCTCAGGCCGTCGCCTTTGTCCTCCAATTGAAGGATATTATCAGGGAAGAATTGGGAAACAACCACTCCCCTGACATGGACGCGTTTGACAAGCAGGTAGACGAGATTTTATTGATGGCCTTCGATGTCTATTCGAAGTGCAGGCAGAAAATCTACGAGATCCGGGTACGTGAGGTCAAGAACCAGGTGGGTAAATTATTGGAGAGGGCAAATCTCATTGTTGAGATCCCGGAGCAGGCACCCGGGCTTCGAGATGACAACGCCAAGACATCTCTTTGAAATGAGGTAATCGTCTATGAATTTCTTTCTGAGCATTATTTTTTCTTCCTTTGCAGTGTTGGTGGTTGTGTTGATTCCCTGGATAGGCGTCGGGGCATTGGATCTGCGTGCCCTGTTCGGTGTCGTCATCCCGTATGCGGCCATGGCCACCTTTTTTGTGGGGATTGTGGTCCGGGTGATTGACTGGGGACGATCGCCGGTTCCCTTCCGGATCCCGACCACTGCGGGTCAGGAATGGTCTTTCCCCTGGATCAAGAGAAACCCGATCGACAACCCGAAGGGTCTGGGAGGGGTGATTGTCAGGATGCTCTTCGAGGTGCTGACCTTCCGGTCTCTCTTCAGGAATACCCGCCTGGAATACCGAAGGGTTGACGGTGTCCCCAAGGTCGATTATGAATGGGAAAAATGGCTCTGGCTGGCCGCCATCCTGTTCCACTATTCCTTTCTGGTCATCTTTCTTCGACACTTCAGGTTTTTTATGGAGCCGGTCCCGGGCTTCGTGACGCTCCTTCAGAACCTTGACGGGTTTATGCAGATGGGGGCGGCGCCGTTTAACGGGTTCGGCCTTCCAGGGGTGTATTTGACCGACATGCTCCTGATGGCGGCCTTGACGTGGCTCCTTCTGAGACGGGTCCTCTACTCCCAGATTCGGTACATCTCCCTCCCCGCCGACTATTTTCCCCTCTTCCTGATCCTCGCCCTCGGTTTTAGCGGCATGCTTATGCGCTATCTGTTCAGGGTTGACGTAACCAAGGTAAAGGAACTCGCCATCGGCCTGTTCAAATTTTCCCCGACCGTCCCTGACGGGATCGGGGTCATTTTTTATATACACCTGTTCATCCTGTGTGTGTTGATCGCATATTTTCCGTTCAGCAAACTGATGCATTTGGCCGGAATATTTCTCAGCCCGACCCGAAATCTCGCCAATAACAGCCGGTTTGTCAGACATGTGAATCCCTGGAATTATCCCGTACCGACCCATACCTATGAGGAGTACGAAGATGAGTTCCGGGAGCATATGATTGAGGCCGGTTTGCCTGTAGAAAAAGGGGCTGACGCAACAGCAGAATCCGAAGAAAAGGAGTAACCATGGCAACTACCCCAAAACCGCAAGAAACCGCTAAGATAGATCACCGGCCCCCGTTGTTTGAAAAGGGCTGGATGGATAAGCCTGCAGAGATCAGACCGGGCATCTACTGCTATGGGTCCAAGCCGAAGAATCTCGAATATGTTGGGATGCCTTACCCGAAGGATTGGAACCCTGAAGACGAAGACTGGCAGTTGCCTGAGAACTGGAAAGAGATCATTGAAGAAGGATTCAAGGATCGCCTGGACCGGTTCCGGTCGCTCAAGGTCTTCATGGATATCTGCGTCAGGTGCGGGGCCTGCGCCGACAAGTGCCATTTTTTTATCGGTTCGGGCGATCCGAAGAATATGCCCGTGCTGAGGGCCGAGCTTCTCAGGTCGGTTTACCGGAAAAAGTTCACGACGGGCGGAAAGCTGTTGGGCAAGTTCGGCGGTGGACGGGATCTGACCGAAGATGTGCTCAAGGAATGGTGGTACTACCTCTATCAGTGCTCGGAATGCCGGCGCTGTTCCGTCTTCTGCCCGTACGGAATCGATACGGCGGAGGTGACCATCCTGGGGAGGGAGCTGACGAATCTTCTGGGACTGAATATCGACTGGATTGCCGCGCCAGTGGCCAACTGCTACCGGACCGGGAACCATCTGGGGATCCAGCCCCATGCCTATAAGGATATGCTGGATTTTTTCACCGATGAGATCGAAGACATCACCGGCCTCAGGATGGAGCAGGACATGAACCGGAAAGGCGCCGAGATCCTCTTTGTCACACCATCAGGCGATGTCTTTGCCGACCCGGGGACCTATACCTGTATGGGCTATATGATGCTCTTTCATTACCTGAAATCCATCGGCCTTGACATCACGTGGAGCACCTATGCCTCGGAGGGCGGCAACTTCGGCTATTTTACCTCCCATGAGATGGCCAAACGGCTCAATGCCAAGATGTATGCCGAGGCCAAACGATTAGGGGTCAAATGGATACTGGGGGGCGAATGCGGCCATATGTGGCGCGTCCTGAATCAGTATATGGATACCTTCAACGGACCTCCCGATTTTCTGGAAGAACCGGTCTCCCCCCTCACCGGGACCAAATTTGAGAATGCCAAGACCACCAAGATGGTTCACCTGGTTGAATTCACGGCAGACCTCATCAAGAACAACAAACTGAAACTGGACACGAGCCGGAACGACAATCTCAAGGTGACGTTCCACGATTCGTGCAACACCTCCAGGGGAATGGGCTTTCTTGAAGAACCGAGATATGTCATCAAGAGCGTCTGCAATCATTTTTATGAGATGCCGCCTGAGACCATCCGGGAGCAGACCTTCTGCTGCGGGAGCGGGAGCGGGAGCGGCCTTAACGCCGGTGAAGACATGGAACTGCGGATGCGGGGCGGGCTTCCCCGTGCCAATGCCGTAAAGTATGTGCATGAGAAACACGGGGTGAACATGCTCGCCTGTATCTGTGCCATTGACAGAGCTGTGCTGCCAAATTTAATGGACTACTGGGTGCCCGGTGTGCAGGTCACCGGGGTGCATGAGATGGTTGCCAACGCCTTGGTATTCGAGGGGGAACAGAAGAGAACCACGAATCTGCGTGGGGAACCCCTGCCAGGAATGGAGGATGAAGAGGATGTATGATGGAGGTAAGATTATTGTCGGCCTGATCATCGGTCTCGGTCTGTTGCTCTCCCCTTTCTTCTATAATGCAGGGAAGGCCGCCAAGGCGCCGGAGCGTGAGCTTACGCCAAAGGCGAAGGAGGCCAAGGCATGTGTGGCGCCGCTGTCGTATATGAGGGAGTCCCATTTTACCCTCCTCGATGAATGGCGACAAACGGTGGTCCGGGATGGGGAGCGGTACTACAAGGCATCTGACGGGAAGACGTTTTATAAGAGTCTTCAGGTCACGTGCCTGGAATGCCATTCAAACTACTCCAAATTTTGTCTGCAGTGCCACAATTATGTGGACGTGGCTCCCTATTGCTGGGACTGCCATATTCTGCCGGAGGAGAAAAAGTAATGGGCGTAGACAGAAGAGAATTCCTGAAGATAGCCGGGATGGCCGCCCTGTTCGGTCTGGGAGGGAAGGCGGCCATTGACATATTTGCCCCCGGGGAACTGGAGGCCTCGATGGAGGGCCTCCCCCTGACCAAGGGAAAACGATGGGCCATGGTCATTGATATCCCCAAATGTCTTGCGCAGCAGGCCAAGGGGAAAGATGGGTGCAAGGAGTGCATCATCGCCTGCCACCGGGCGCACAATGTGCCGGACTGGGGAAATCCAAAGATTGCCATCAAATGGATCTGGCAGGAGTCCTTTGAACATTCTTTTCCGTACCAGCCCAATCCGTTCATTCAAGAGGGGTTGAGGAACCAGCCTGTCATACTGTTGTGCAATCACTGCTTCAATCCTCCCTGCGTGAGGGTCTGCCCGACTCAGGCGACTTTCAAGAGGAAGGAAGACGGCATCGTCTGCATGGATATGCACCGGTGCATCGGATGCCGGTTTTGCATGGCGGCCTGCCCCTATGGTTCCAGAAGCTTCAACTGGGGGAATCCCAGGAAGGCGCCCAAAGAGCTGAACCCTGACTATCCGACCAATCGGGCCTATCCGGAGAGATCCAAGGGTGTGGTGGAAAAGTGTGATTTCTGTATTGAACTGATCTCCAAGGGCGAACTTCCGGCGTGCGTCCAGGCGTGCGACAAGATCAAGGCCCATGCCCTGACGTTCGGAGACCTCGCTGATTCGGAATCGAACGTCAGGAAGCTGCTGAAGCAGCGGTATACTATTCGACGCAAGCCCGAACTGGGCACCGAACCTAACTTATTCTATATCGTATGAGGTGATTATGCTTGACAGGGCGCTAAAAGGAAGTCAGGGATACTGGGGATGGCTCGTTTTTCTCCTCGTGTTGATGGGGATAGGGACGGGATGCTGGTTCTATCAGTTTTTTGAAGGCCTGAAGATAACCGGGATGAGCAGGGACGTGTCATGGGGGCTCTACATCGGCCAACTCACCTATTTTGTGGGCGTTGCGGCCTCCGGGGTCATGGTCGTCTTGCCATATTACCTCCATGATTACAAGGCGTTCGGCAGAATTACGATCTTAGGCGAGTTCCTGGCCGTGTCGGCCATTGTTATGTGCCTTCTGTTCGTGTTTGTGGACCTGGGCAATCCGGTCCGCATCATGAACGTGATCCTCTATCCCACGCCCAATTCCATTCTTTTTTGGGATATGATCGTCCTGAACGTCTATATGCTTCTCAACATCGTCATCGGGTGGAATGTCCTGGCCGCAGAGCGGAAGGGACTTCCATACCAGAAATGGATCAAGGTCCTGATATACATCTCCATCCCCTGGGCCTTCAGCATCCACACGGTGACGGCCTTTCTGTATGCCGGTCTTCCGGGGAGACATTACTGGCTGACCTCTATCATGGCCGCGCGATTTCTCTCGTCGGCGTTCTGCGCCGGCCCGGCCCTTCTCATTCTGCTCTGCCTCATCGTGCGGAAGGTCACCCGGTTTGATCCGGGAAAGGAGCAGATCCGAACCCTGGCTGGGATCGTGACCTATGCCATGTTGATCAATGTCTTCTTCTTCCTGCTGGAACTCTTTACGGCATTTTACAGCCAGATCCCCGGGCATATGCACCCGATTGTCTTTCTCTTCAAGGGACTGGATGGGGTTGGCAACCTGGCGCCATGGATGTGGGCGGCAGCCGTATTCGCCGTCATCTCTCTCATCCTCCTGGTGGTACCTTCGACCCGGCGGAACGAGGGTACCCTGGCCGTGGCCTGCGCCGTGCTGATTGCGGCCACCTGGATTGACAAGGGGCTGGGCCTGATCGTGGCCGGTTTTACGCCCAATCCATTTGATAAGGTCACCGAATATTGGCCCACGACGCCCGAGGTTCTGATCACCATAGGCGTCTTGGCCACCGGGTTTTTCGTGTTGACCATCCTGTACAAGGTTGCGACCGCCGTGAAAACAGAGGTAGCCGCATAGCCGTTATAAAATGGGGATGACTCGTGGCCGATACAGGATGCAAGTCGGCCCTCCTGTTTCGGGGGTGTTGCAGGGATATCAGGGCAGGGCTCGAAAAGCAGGATAAAAGAGTTTTATCCAAGGTAAAAAAGCTTGACACTCAAAATGGAGTCTGTTAAGAAACCGCTGTTCTTGATGAACGTTGTGGGGTAAATCTGATCGAGGGGTTGCTCACCCGAAAACCATTTGGGGAGTTTTAATAATCATTCAGGAGGTTAAGACATATGGGCTATGAAGTTGTGGTTGATCCAGAAAAGTGTGAAGGATGCGAGGAATGCGTAGAGGTCTGTCCGGTGGATGTCTATGAAATCATAGATGACAAATCGGTTCCGGTCAATGCGGAAGAGTGTCTGGGATGCGAGAGCTGCGTCGAGGTGTGTGAACACGATGCCATTACGGTAACCGAGGTATAGCGTTTCTTGCAGATGGTTCTCTGAGGCGTCGTCTCATCTGAACATGGATGAGGCGGCGCCTTTTTTGTGAGAACCGACCGGGGGTTGGAGGCAGAAAAAAGCCGTCCTCTGACGAGGGCGGCTTTTTGTAATTAAGCGAACTGGATGGGACAACGCTGTTACGACGCTTTCTGATGGCAGTCATTGCACTTCTTGAAGGGACCGGTTGGCTTGCCCGCCTCTTCCAATGCCTTGTGACAATCCTTGCAGTTATTGTGATAGGCATTGTTCAGCTTCAGGACATTTCCTTCTTTCTTTTCAGGGTTGTGGCATGCGCTGCATTTCTGCACCTTATCCCCTTCCTTCCACACGTTCTTGCCATCTTTGATCACATGATGACACTCTGCACAGGCGACCTTGTAATCCGCATGATGCTTCTTATGGGTTAATTTGACAGGGCCCTTTGTATCCTTTGCGTAGCCCTTGTTTTCAATCACCACCTCATCCGGCGCATCGGCGGCTACAAGAATGCCTACAGATAGGAAGAGAAAACCTGACAGTACGACGGTTAAAAGGGTTAACAGCTTCTTGCTCATCTACATTTTCACCTCCTTTTCTCTATATTTAAAGACATGACACATCTCATAAAACCTGCCGTTGCTCTTATATTGTCCAACAAGCGGGATTATAGTCAAAAAATATGGCGGCTGTCAAGAAAATATCCCATCATCCTGATTCCTGACCCATGAAAGAGACCAGTTCACGAAGCACCTTCAACGATTCCATGGCCTCTGCCTCATCGATCTTGTGGATGGCAAACCCTGCATGGACAATGACATAGTCCCCGACACTGGCGTCTTCGAGAAGGAGGAGACTCACCTCCCGCTGGGCCCCCTCCATGTCAATGGTCCCCATCTGGTCATTGATATGGATGATCCTGGCCGGGATGGCTAAGCACATGGCGTGCCTCGTTTGCTGGAATAGCGCGCGCCCAGTCGGTCCAGCTCCCGCAGGGTCATATCCATCAGATCGCCCAATCTTGCCTGCACGGGAGATGTCAGTTCCAGAGCAAGGGTCTCGATGTCCTGAGGTTCCACGCCGATAATCACCGTTTCAGGGACCTTATCCAGGGCCTGGCAGAGGGTCAGGGCCTCGAGAAGATCCACCTGATGAAGGGAGTTTTTGGCAAGGATGCGCCTGGGTATGGCATCCCCCTCAAGCCGGTACAATGTTCCGGGAGATCCGCCGTTTCGAATGGCATCCACAACGATGAGGTCATCGGCCTGAGAGATCATCCCGAGGAGATAGATGCCCAGGACGCCGCCATCCTCTATGGATACATTGGTGGAGAAGGTGTACTCATCCCCCAGTGCCTGCACCACATGAATGCCCACGCCCTCATCGGTAAACAGGAGGTTGCCTACCCCCAACACCATGATATGTCTGTTTGTTGAATCCGTCATCATCTCCATGGGATGAGCATATCGCAGGACTGCCTGGTCTTGCAAGTCATTTCTGCATCAAACCAGCAATTCTCATTATGACATCGGTTTTTTTCCAAAATGCTGTGAGAGTGGCATCTTGCCACGACTTTTCGCGGCTGGAAAACCGCTCACACAAGGTTATTATCCCAAAATGAGAATTGCTGACATCAAATGTCCTCATGGATTTTCCTCATCGCTGTCACGGGCCTCTTGTGTCTGCCGAAGGGCGTCATGGGCAGCGGCAATCAATGTCTTCAGATCCATGTCTGATTCAGGTGTCAGAGAACTGATCCCGAAACGCATGCTGATGTGAACGGGTTCCCCTTCGATTTGAAACGTCATTCCGCTTATCAGGGTTCTCATCCGGTTGCAGAACGCGTGGGCCTTGTCCGCGTCAATATGGGTGAGCATCCCGGCAAGGTAACCGCTGTCGTAACGGCAGAGCAGGTCTTCCTTCCTGATATGCTGTGTGAGAATCCTTCCGATTTCTGCAACGAGACGATCGCCTTCCCGCTGACCATACCGGGCGTTCAGATCCGGCAGGTTATCCAGGTCGAGGATAAAAAGCGAGAGGGGCGCCTGGTATCTGCGGCGCCTGGCGATCTCTTTTTCCAGAATGGTGAGAAAAAACTTGCGTGTGTAGAGACCGCTCACCCTGTCCGTGATCGTCTCCTCCAGATAATGCCTGGTAAGGTTTTCCAAACGGTCACACAGGATGGTCATCAGGTTGAAAAAAAACCGGTGGGCCGTCGGGGGGTAGAGCCATTGAAGCCGCCTGATCATCCGGTCGTTGATCTGGAGGAGTTCTGTCTCCTTTGTTGCAATGACAGTCGCGGATCGCTCGCAGGACCGGATCATCCCCATCTCTCCGACTACGTCCCCTGCCTCCAGCGTGGAAATGACCCGTTTAGAGCCCTGTCTTCCATCTCTGAGATCGTCTTCCGCAAGGTCCACCACCTCCATTTCACCCGAGATAACGGCATACATGGAGTCGCTGGTCTCTCCCTTTCTGAATATGACGGCGCCTCTATGGAACGCCTTCAAGGCCCCTGCCATCAGGACATAATGGACCTGTGTGCGGGAAAGGCCTTTGAATAGGGGTATCCCCTTCTGGGGGTCTCGACCCAGCCTCAGCTTGAGCAGATCCCAGAGGGTCACCAGTTCCACGTGGAGCATCAGGGAGGGGAGGAGGAGAAGGTCTCCGACCAGGGCCGAGAACATGGTGATCATCATCAGGAGGCCGAACACCGCCGTCGGCTTGAAGTTGGAAAACATCAACACGGAAAAGCCGACACCGATCGTGAGCGTGGTAAAGACCATCGGTCTTCCCAGATGACGTATGGTCTTCTCCAAGGCCGTTTCTTTGTTAAGGTCCATTTTGAATTCCCGGTTATAGTCGACCAGGTAGTGGATGGTATCGTCAACGGCCAGGCCGATCGCAATGCTTGCGACCAGGCTGGTTGCCATGGAGAGCGGGATGCCGAACCATCCCATGACGCCGAAGGTGACGATGATGGGAAAGCAGTTGGGTAGGATCGCAATGACGCCCACCTTGTAAGACATGAACAGCAGGAACATGATGGCAAACACAAGGACCAGTGTCAGTCCCAGGCTCTTGATCTGGCCCTCGGAAATCAATTGGCTGCTGTGAGAGATGACAATGCCGAACCCTGTCACCTGGAATGACACATTGCGGGGAAGGTTCTTGCTGAGGTAGTCACGTATTTTGGCCTCAGTGGTAAGAAAATCGTTGGAACTGGAGATATGGGTCCTCAGCATGATATGGGTATTGGAGAAATCCGGGGACATGAACCGGAAGAGCATTTCCTGGCCCAGGAGGGTCTTGAAACTGTTTACCAGCATACGGACCTCAAATGGGGCCTCTGGCAAGGCATAGAATGTGGGGTTGTATTGGTTGCTGGCGTAGTTCACCAGTTTGAGGTAATCCACAAACGAGATGGCCTTGTCCACGCCCGGCAAAGAATTGAGGAAGTCTTGGACCTGGTCGATCTTCTTCAAGTTCTCTGGATTTTCAAAGTACCCGTCTTCGCGGCCTTCAATAACCACGCTGAGGGGGAAGGCCCCGGACATATCCTGATAGATATCATGAAAATGCCGGGCCACCGGCGTATCCATTTTGAAAAATTCAACGGGATTTGTTTCCACCTGGATGCGGGACATCCCGATCCCTCCGGCGAGGGCGATGATGCCTATCAAGGTGAGGGTAATCTTCTGATGATGCAGGTTGAGACGGATAATGGTCGAAAGGATCCGATCCATCATTCGGTTCTTCGCAGATGAAGGGGCCGTTGACCTCTTCGGCAAGGGGAGGAGACCCATCAAAACCGGAAGGAAGGTGAGGAGGAGGATGAGGAGGGAAAGGATGCCAAAACACGAGAACAGAGCGAATTCGCGGATTTCGTTCACCCGGTTGACTAAGAGGGACCCTAACCCGATGATCGTCGTGATGACGGCGAGGGAGGTGGGAAATCCCAGACGACTGAAGCATTGAATGGATGCTTCACGGGGGGAGGCCGATAGCTTGACCGAGGCGAGGTACTCCGGGAATATGTACATGCAGTAGGCGGTTCCCACGGCGATAAGAAATACGGGTACGATCATGGTCAAGAGGGAGAGGGGGGTCCCGGTCCAGGCCATGAGACCGAAGGTCCAGATCAGGGCGATCAGGACCGTGCCTGAAGGGATCAGGATGCCGCGCAGGTTCCGGAAGAAGAAAAAAAGAATCAAGGCGATGAGAGAAAAGGTGACTGCCGGGAGCGTCACAAAATCCTGCTGCGTGAATTGGGTGAGGGCCGATGAGACGATCGGCATGCCCACCTGATAGAGGGAAAATGCGTTCTGATACGCGTCAATCAAGCTGTTGACGGCATGGATGACCCGGTCTTTCTGATCGACATCCTCTAATACGAGCGTAATCGCCGTCGTCTTGCTGTCATGGGATATGAGGTTTCTCTGAAAAAGG
>JAUPKI010000119.1 GCA_030837545.1 Thermodesulfobacteriota bacterium
ATCAGTCCAGGGGCGGTTCTGTGACCATCCCCAGCTTGTCGATCCCCGCCTTCTTGACCCTTGCGATCACATCGATCACAACGCCATAAGAAACATCCTTGTCGGCCCTTAACAGAATCTCCTTTTCCCTTCGGTTCTGAAATATCTTTTGAATCTTTATCTCCAGGCCCTCCAACGAGACCGCATGGTTTTCCAGATAAATCTCCCCCTTCTTGTTCACGGTCAGGATCAGGGGCTCATCCTGGGTCTTGATATTCTTGGCGGTGGTTTTGGGCAGATTGACGTCCACGCCTTCCGTCATCATGGGCGCGGCCACCATAAAGATGATGAGAAGCACCAGCATCACGTCCACCAGCGGGGTGACGTTGATATCCGACATGAACCTCTTGTTCTTGTTATTATTTCCGAAACTCATCGTCGTCTCAACTGGTTGTCTTGCGGGGAGAAAGTTGACGGATAAATTGTCTTCCCACCATGCTCAAAAAATCCGTCGTAAAAATGTCCATTTCCGCCTGGAGCACGGACACCCGCTGGCTGAAATAATTGAAGGCAACTACCGCAGGAATGGCCGCAGCCAGGCCGGCCGCTGTGGCAATCAGGGCCTCGGATATACCGGGGGCGACCACCGCGAGATTGGCAGAACCCTTGAGCCCGATCCCCCGAAATGACTCCATGATGCCCCAGACCGTGCCGAACAGACCGATAAACGGGGTGGTATTCCCGGTTGTAGCCAGAAAGCTCAGGGACCGTTCCAGTCTGTTGTTCTGATCGATAGATCCCTTCCTGAGCGACCGCTCCAGATTGTCCATCAGGGCCTGGCGGGTGCGCAGGGGCCCGTCCCGATCTACCGGTCCCGCGTCTTTCAAACGGCCGGCCTCGGCATGACCCGAGTCAGAAGCGGATGCCTGAAGTTTGCTGAATCGGTTGAATTCTGCGTACCCGGCCCTGAAAAGGCATGCTACCGGGCTGGCATTGAGGGCCTCGCTTTCCGTATATACCTTCTTCAGATCTCTGCTTTCCCAGAAAAGCTCTAGGAAGGCGCCAGTTTGAACCTTAGCCCTGCTCAACAGCCTGTATTTCGTGAAAATAATGGCCCAGGAAATCACTGAGAACAGGAGAAGGAGGAACAGGATGAACTTGACCATGGGACCGGCGTTGACGATCATATGAACCAGATCCTGGCTGTATACGCTTTCGAGTGAAACACCGGCAGGCATCAGTCCTGCAAAAGGGATATGAAGCATAAAGATTCCTCAAGAGAATAGAATAATGTCTGTCTAAATAAGATAAGATATGATGCATTCATAAAAAGTTAGACAATGTCCTTTTTCGTCATTCCGGGGAAGGCCGGAATCCAGTCCCGCCTAGGCGGGATCATATCGTTAACCACGCCAAGGCGTGGCTCCAGACCCCGGTTTTCACCGGGGTGACGACTTTTTACGAGACCATCGACTATGGTTTCCTCTTATAGGGATTGCAAAGACCGCTGTCAAGGGCCATGAAGATGCATCAGATCGCTTACCCGTGGCGCTCGAAAAAACGGGGGGTCACGGGGCGGAGGAAGGGGGCCTTTCCAGGAGGAGGTGCAACCGGGATGTCAGAAAATCGGCCAGGCCCTGGATATCCTCCAGGGAAAAGCGGGGCTTCCCCAGCTCAACCTCTGTGTCTGTAACCAGTGCGATGAGATGGTCGTCGTTTTTGCAAAGGGGTTCGTCCCGAAGCCCCGCCCGGAAGATTTCGACCTTCGGCTTGTCCCCCTGTTTATACCCTTCGGTGAAGACAACGTCCACATTCTGGAAGAACCGTTTCAGCTCGTCCGGGCGGTGGTCATGGTCCACATCCATGACCATCCCTATCTGGCGAGGGGATGAGATGATGGCAGTAACGGCCCCGGCCTGTTTGTGCCGCCAACTATCCTTGCCGGGCCTGTCCATCTCAAACCCGTGAACATCATGCTTGACGGTCCCGACCCGGTAACCCCGGGCCGCCAGTTCGCGGATCAGTTTTTCCAGAAGGGTCGTCTTTCCGGATCCTGAAAAGCCCACAATGGAGACAATGGGCGGTCCAGCCTGCTCCTTCATTCCCTTTTTCCTCCATCGTCAGGCCAGGCGCCGCCGAATATTCGGTTGAAGCGCCTGTTGTCTTCTTCGATGCAGGCCTCTTTCAGGAGTCGGTATTTTTCCAGAAGCTCTTTGCCTTCCTTGGTGAGCCGGCTCCCCATCTTCCTGTCCGCGTGGACGATGCTCAGGTTCAGGTATTCTTCCGTGACCTTGATCTTGCTCCAGACGCCTTTATACGACATCCTCATCAGTTTGGCGGTCTGATTGATGGAGCCGGTACGTTCAATCGTCTCCAATATCTCCTTTCTTCCCTCGCCCATGATGATGCGATCCTGTTCGTCCACAATCCATTGTCTTGATTTGAGTCTGAGCCGTGACATCTCAATTTTCCTCCACCTCTGTGTAACCGTTCACGGGTTCAAAGGTTCAGGGTTTGTGGGAAACGTTGAACCCTGAACCCGTGAACCCTTAGACCTCTGTAAAAAGCTCCCCGCTTTTTGAGGGATCATACCCGCCCAGGGACAGGATCCGTTCTCGAAAATGCTCGGATCGCACCGTATTTAAGACCGCCTGGATATTCGGCTGGTCCAGCAGGCGACTTGGGATCAGCAGGTCATACTGCTCTCTCGCAATCGGAACAAAATCCAGGCTTAGGGCGCGGGCCGCGGCATAGATCCCCATGCCGCAGTCGGCAGCCCCGCTCAGGACATCCACGGCCACGGCCATATGGGTAAACTCCTCATGGTCGTATCCTCGAATGACATCTGAAGTGATCCCTGACTGTTTCAGGTGATAGTCCAGAAGGACGCGCGTCCCCGACCCGGCCTGACGATTCACAAAGGCAATATCGGTCCGCGACAGGTCCTTTATCCCTTCGATCCCCTTGGGGTTCCCCCTGGCAACGATCAGTCCTTGGTCTCTGAGGGTCAGGTGAAACACGGCGATCTTCAGTCCTTTGATGTATCGCCGAATGTAGGAGACATTGTATTCGCCGGTTTCTGTATCCAAAAGGTGCGAGCCCGCCATGTGACAGATCCCTTTCCTCAGGGCCAGCAATCCCCCCAGGCTCCCCACATTGCCGGATGTGATGCGGATCGTGCATCCTCCTCTGCGGACCTCGTCGCCCAAGATGTCAATGGTGATGTCATGACTGCCGATAACCACGATGGTCTGTTTCAGCGCTTCCTTCGGGACGAGGAGTTCTGCCTCGATTTCCTGCTCCTGGGTGATCCCTTCTGAAAGCTGAGGGATGCGAATGATCCCTTCGGCCCGCGTCAGGGTGGTGATGGATCCTGCGGCCCGGGCCAGCGGGGTGGCCACATACCGCTGGTCCACCTTTCCGATGTTGACCCTCAGAAACTCCTCTATCCCGAGCTTGGATGGAATGTCCCGGGTCGGCCGGACCTTCACGGTCTCTATCTTCGGGGGAGGATATCCCTGAAGATTGTAGAGGAGGGGTCTGACAAATTGATCAAAGGACAGCGCGGCCGAAACAGCATAGCCGGGGTTCCCCACCACCGGTTTCCCTTTGACCGCGGCCAGGATCGTGGGTTTTCCGGGCATCATGGCCACCCCATGGACCAGGATTTCTCCCATCTCGCCCACCATATGCACGGTATAGTCTCTGCTCCCCGCCGAGGATCCGGCATTGATGATTACTACATCCGCCTCGGAATCGACGGCACGGGTTACGGCGGTCCGGATGTCTTCCGGAAGATCCGGGACAATATCATACAGGATGGGTATCCCGTTGCATTCGCGGACAAGCGCTGCCAGCACCAGGGAATTGTATTCAATGATCCGGCCCTGGTTCAGGACGGCCCCGTCTTTCATCTCCGTGTGGCGGACCAGTTCCGAGCCGGTCGGGATGATGGCCACCCGGGGCCTCTCCCAGACCCTCACCGAAAACACCCCGCCGCTGATGAGGGCCCCCACATCATAGGGCCGAATCCGGTGGTTCTGCGGGAAGAGCAACTGGGTGGCGATAATGTCCTCCCCCACCTTTCGCACATGCTGCCACGGAAACGCCGGGCCGCGAATCTCCAGGTGGTGGTCATCCACCTGGTGGACCTTCTCGACCATGATCACGGCATCGAAGGTCTCGGGGAGCGGTTGGCCGGTGTTGACCCAGACCGCGCTTTGGCCCAATTCCAGCGTTTTTGGAAACCGTTCGGTGGCGCCAAAGGTCTCCGCTGCCCTGACGGCAATGCCGTCCATGGCCGAGGCGTGATACGACGGGGCCGAGCGCCTTGCAAAGACGGGTTCCGCAGTCACACGATCCGAGCTGTCCTCGCTGTTGACCGACTCGATCCCGGTCCTCAGACCCGGGTCGAACCGGGAAAAAAATAGCGCTTTGGCCTCTTCAAGCGATTTCATGGAAAGATAGACCTGCCGCTTCATCGGAGACCCCCGTCTCTATAATCAAAAAGCATCACTTTCACCCTTTCCCCCTGGTACAGGCCCTCGGTATTCATATCGATGCGGACCAGACCGTCTGCATCCACCAGGGTTGAAATAAGACCTGATTTTCCAAATAGCGGCACGGCTGTCAAACGGGCCCCGGTTTCGATCAGTTTCACGCGCACGTACTCCTCCCTGCCGTTGGCAGATGGGATGTTCCGGCTCAGCTCCGCCTCCACATCCGCCCCCCAGGGCCTCGGCAGCCCGGCATATCCGGACAGCCTCGAAATGATCCGCGTCATGAAGACCCCTGCCACCACGAGGGCGGAGGCCACATGTCCCGGCAGGCCGATGATTGTCCGGGTCCCGGATCTCCCGATGATGGTGGGTTTGCCGGGGCTGATGGAGATGCCGTGGACCAGGAGTTCGAAATCCGGCAGGGACTCAAAGACCCTCAGGGTCAGGTCCCGGGTTCCCACCGAACTCCCGCCGGAAATCCAAACCGAGTCGGCCTGGACAAGGCCCCTCTCAACGGTTTCCCTGAGGGTGTCGAAGCTGTCCGGGCAGAGCCCCATGCAGATCGGCTCGGCCCCGGCCTTCCTGCACAGGGCTGTTAGGGTATATTGATTGATGTCCCTCACCTGGCCGGGCAGGGGGGTGCGATCCACCGGGACGACCTCGTCGCCGGTGGAGATGATGGCAATGCAGGGCCTGCGAAAGACCGGGACCTCGGTGACGCCGAATCCTGCCATGACGCCCACGTCCTGGGGCCGCAGACGATGTCCCTTCTTTAGAAATACAGTGCCTTTCCTGAAGTCGTCCCCCGGGGCGATCACATTCTCCAGGGGGGATACGGTGCGGCTCACCTCGATCGTTTCATCATCGAGGCGATGGCAGTACTCCTTCATCACCACGCTGTCGGCGCCCTCCGGGAGCATGCCGCCGGTGGGGATCTTGACGGCCTGGCCCTGGTTCACAACTATCCGGACCGCCCTCCCCATGAACACCTCTCCGGTCACCTGGAACAGGGCCGGCAGTCCCTCGCTGGCCCCAAAGGTGCCCTTGGCCTGGACCGCATAGCCGTCCATGGTGGACCTGTAAAACCCCGGGAGGTCTTCGGGGGCTGTCAGGTCCCGGTTTACCACACGGTCCAGGGCCTCTGTCAGAGGAATCGTCTCCTCGCCTGCAGGGCTGAGACGGTCGATAATAGCGAAGACTTCATCCGGTCTCTTTACCTCAAAAAACGATTCCATATGGTTACCAAACACCCATGACGAAGGGTTCCCTACCCTGTGTGAGCGGCGTCCTCGCCGTCCCGCCTGTCGGCGGGATCGAGGCTGGAAAGCCTCTCTCACAGGATAAGCAGGCGCTTCACGCATTCGCGAGTCATTTGCGTGATGACGATAAAAGGACAGTTTCGAGGGGTTCTCAAGCTTTGTGGGCCGCCCCTCTCTCGTGTAAAATGTGTCACAAATGATATAACTCTTCAAGTACAAAATTCAAAAATATCCCGGCGGGACTCTGGACGACACGTTAGGCATCTGAAAAAGGCTGGGAGGAAGGGGTTGTAAGGGTGAGAAAAAAGGAGCCGTCCGGTTCCCGGACGACCTTGAGCCCAAACATGACGATGGTCTCGGCGAGAGGCCGGCCATAGATCAGATCCAGTTCACTCGAATTAACGTCCAGTTTTTCCGAGGTCAGCAAGCGAATGTCGTGATCGAACCTCAGGATGCCGAGAATGTTCTCGACCGCCCGTTCGCCGCTCTTTTCGATCTCTCTCGCATAACAGTCCAACCGGGGGTATCCGCATTTCTCTTCGTGGGCCTCCATGAGCCGCAGGAGGTTTTTGTCTTGGATGAGGTCCCTTCTCTCTGCCTTGGGTTCTCCATAGACCCTCATGAATTCGGTATCGTCCCAGCATGTCATGGCCGCGCACTGGATGGGCCGATGTTCGTATATGGTACACTGCTTCGCAGGGCCATCGTAGAAGATGCATGCCCCGGTTTTTTTCTTTTCCCTGACCTTGATGATCTCTCTTTCCGTTCTTTTTAATCCGCCCCGGATATTGTCCCGGACCAGCTCGCCGCTGCGCAGGGTGTAGAGATCGGATCTCTGGATCGCGCCTTCTATCACGCGGGAGATGTCGCTGGCCTGAAGGGAAGGGCTTGAACGGAGGCAGCACTCACCGCATCGAATGCAATGGTCGCGGGGTTTTTCCATGTTTCGCTATTTGGCAATCATGGCCCGCATTCGGTCCGATGCATTCTGCGCGTGATCGGCAATATCGCCCACGATCTCCACCAGACGAACCGTGTGAAATACCACCAACGCATCCTGAATGTTCCCAAAAACCATGCCTTTCAGTTCCTGTTCCAGAAGATCAGCCTCCTTTTCATGTTGGCGGATATCCTGGATCAGGCGTTTCATCTTCTTGCGCTGATCTTCGGATTTGCTCCGAAAGAAATCCATTGCCATACGCACCAGTTCCGCCAATGTCTCAATGGACGGAATCACGGAATCCACCAGGTGCAGAAAATCCGGCGCCACCTCCTTTGGAAGGCCTCTTGGCCGAAAGGAAAGCCAGTAGAGGGCCGCCTCCACTTCGTCTATGACCTTATCCTGCTCGCCAAGGTATTGCAGAAATTGAAACTTATCCACCGGCATCAAGATGCCTCGGGGCAGATGGTTCCTAATGTTCCGCTTGATGGAATCGGCCTCGCTTTCCATCCTCGCCACCTGATCGGTCAACGCATCAAAGTCCTTACATCTCCCTTCAACGTGGCAGACCGCCGCCTCCTTGAAAAGCTGCGCACATTCCTTCGCCTTGTCGGCGTGTCGCTGCAATCCTTCAAAAGGAGATTTCAGGAACAGTGAGCTGAGTAAAAGGCGCATGGTTTCCCCCTTTCAGCCAATAAAATTCATAACAAAAATATTGCAAGCATCTTATACAAAAACATGGCCAGCAGGATCGTAACCGGAAGGGTCACGATCCATGAAAGACCGATGTTCTTGAGGACCCGGAGATCAAGTGTTCCCATCCCACGCATGATTCCCACGCCCACCACGGAGCCTACGAGGACATGGGTGGTTGATACGGGAAAACCGAGTCGTGAACAGACCAGGATAGTGGTGGCAGCGCCAAACTGGGCGCAGAAGCCACGGATAGGGGTCATCTCGGTAATGTTCTTGCCGATGGTATCCATGACACGGGTGCCAAAGGCCAGCAACCCCCCGCCGACCGCGATACCACCGATAAAGAGCATCCAGAAGGGTACCTCCACACTCAGTGCCACGCTCTTGGTCTTGACCACCGCAAAGATGGCCGCAAGGGGCCCGATGGCATTGGCCACATCATTGGCCCCGTGGGCAAAGGCAATATAACAGGCTGTGAGAACCTGGAGCTGGGCAAAAATACGATCCACGCTCGAATAGCCTGCCTGTTCGGCTCGCACATGGGTTCCCGGGTGCATCTGCCTGCGCATCCAAAAACGGCCAAATCCCCCGGCGGCCGCGGCGCAGGGAATGGTCAACAGAATCGTCCAGAAAAAGCCGATCTCCAGGTGGAGGTTTTTCAGGCCCTGAAAAATGAGCGAAAGGATGAGAACTAAAAATACGATAAAGATCAGGAAGGGGGCATATCGCCCTGACTGCCTCTCCGGATCATCCGCAGACAGAATCCTCCTTTCAGCAAAGAAATACATGCCGCCGGCAATCCCGGCGCCCGCAACCGGTGATATCACCCAGCTTGCAGCAATGGAGAGGACCTTACTCCAGGTGACAGCACCGGGGCCCACACTGACGATCCCAAAACCCACTACGGCCCCCACAATGGCGTGGGTGGTGGAAACGGGCAACCCGAAAAGCGTGGCCAGGTGCACACAGATGCCCGCAGAGAGCAGGGCCACGAGCATTCCGATCATCAACTTGTTGGGATCAGCGGCCAGCAGCGTCGGATTGATCAACCCTTTGCTGATGGTATTGGTGACATAACCCCCTGCCAACACTGCCCCGAGGGTATTGGCGATGATAGATATAAGCACCGCCTGTTTCAGGGTGATGGCGCCAGAGCCAACGGATGTCCCCATGGCATTGGCAAGGTCGTTGGCCCCGATATTGGCGGCCATGTAAAGACCAATTAATGTGGCAATTGAGAGAATTACGACATCCATAATCCTTACTTTTTTATTCTAACCGCCAAAGAACGCTACATCCTGTTACGGCACATGAGCCGGGTCCGCGCGGGATGACCGATAAACCCGTCGGCAACTTGAGCACGAAAAAAGGACCATTCTGCATGTCTCAGAATGGTCCTTTTTTAGCAGGTAAAACCCCCGCGGTCAATGATCATTCGATGAGATCAGCCGACCTTGAGGATCATGGCCCCGCCGGTGTCTCCGGCCGCGCACCCTGTCCAGAGGAAATAACCGCCGCCCTTCATGGCCATTTCTTCCAGCCCCTCCATGATGAGCCGGCCTGCGGTCGGACCCTGGGGATGGCCGTATATCAGGGAAGAGCCATAGTTATTGAATCCGAGATCGGCCGTCCCCTCGGCCTTGACACCCATCTCCCGGGCGAAGTGAAGATCATTGACGATAAAGGGGTTATGGGTCTTGATCACTTTCATATCCGTGATCTTGAGCCCCGCATTCTGAAGGGCCATTCTTGTCGCGGGAACCGGGGCCGCTGCCATGTAGCCCGGTTTGGTCCTTGAAAAGCCATAGGATATGATCTGTATTGGGATGGACGGATCGGCGCTCAGCTCCCTGGCCTTTTCCTCGCTGGTGACCACCAGGCCGCAGTTGCCGTCTGCCGGGTAGGTCTGGGCGCCAAAAGATAGGACACCGCCCGGAATCACCGGTTTGAGCCGGGCCATCCCCTCTTCCGTACACGGGGTCACCCCTTCATCTTCTTCCACCAGGAGGGTCTTTTTCTTGGATATCCGGACCTCAGCCGGGACCATATACCGCTTCTGAAACGCCCGGTCGTCTGCCAGGGCATCCAGATACTGCTCATAGCGCCGGATCGTCAAGGCGTCGCACTGCTCCTTGGTGATCTTGTCTTCCTTGGCCACATTCTCCGCGGTCTCGATCATCTTGAGACCGACGTTGGGATCGCCGTTGAAATTGTCCATCAGCCAGTTTTCGGAGATCACCTCTCCGCCCGGACCCATGGGGTTGGGCCAGATGGTGTGAGGACCGTTGGAGCAACGGTCGGTCATGAGGGTGTAGCATGCCCTGTAAAGACCGGTTTCCACGCCCATGGCGGCCTGGTAGATGCACGTGGTGGACGTGGTGCATGCCTGGCTGAGAATCACTCCGGGAATGTTGCCCGCGCCCATCAAGGCAGCGGCCCAGGGGCTCGCATAAAACTGATGGTGCTGGCTGATGGTTATCCCCAGGATGAGATAATCAAACATACCGGGATCCCAGTCCTTCTGGGCCAGCCATTTCTTGGTTGTCGTCGCGCCCAGGACGATAGAGTTCTCATTGGCCATGCTCCCCTGCCATCTGCTGAACGGGGTTGAGTAATACCCTTTGTAAGGGATAAACGCTTTTGTCAACATAGTTCGTCATCCTCCAGTAAAAAAAGTGACTAAAGTGAGCTAAAGTGCCTAAAGTTCGAGGTGCCTGATCCGGATAAACCGGAATTGAGAATTTAGGGATTCAGGAATTGAGGAATTTAGGTATTTAGGTATTGAAAATAGTGTTCTCAATCCCTTTATCCCTTCATCCAGTCATCCAAATCATCCAACCCTTCAAGGTTTCATCCATCATTCCATCATTCCAGCCCTTACTCGCCCCACTTGCCATATTTTTCCCTCAGGATTCGGTGAAGGATCTTGCCGGTGGGGGTCCTTGGCATCTCTGCATCCGTCACAAAATCGATGGTCTTGGGCCGCTTGAATCCGGCGATCTTGCCGCGGGTGAAGTCCATGATACTCTTGGCCAGCTCCTTACTTTCCTCATATCCTTCGTGGAGCACCACGATCGCCTTGATAGACTCGCCCCACTTCTCATCCGGCACGCCGATCACGGCGATGTCTTTGACGGCCTCGTGGGCGCCCACAGCGCTTTCCACCTCGGACGGATAGACGTTTTCACCGCCCGTGATAATCATGTTGGCCTTCCGGTCCACGAGGGTATAATAGCCGTCCTCGTCTCTCCTTACCATGTCGCCTGCCGACGACCATTCGCCGTCAAACGCCTCTTTGCTCTTTTCAGGTTCCTTCAGATACTGCTTGAAGAGCATGGGGGTCCGGTAAAAGAGCTCCCCCACCTGGCCGTCCGGGACCTCGTTTCTGTTTTCATCCAGAATGCGGATTCGGTCGATGCCAAATATCTCCTTTCCGATGGACCCGAGCTTCTTGAACTGGTCTTCAGGCCGAAGCAGGGTCACCAGGCCCCCTTCGGTGCTCCCGTAGGCCTCCCACAGCTCCGCATTCTTGAAATACTCCATGATGGCCAGTTTCAGGTCTTTCCGGGCAGGCGCAGAGGAGATGAGCAACTGCCGAATCGAGGACACATTAATGCTGTTCTTGATCTCATCGGGAAGGGCCAGGAGCATAATGTAATGGGTGGGGACCAGGGACGTGTAAGTGATCTTGTAGGTGTCAATGGTCCTTAGGAGGTCCTCCGGATCAAAGCTGACCATGTTATAGACAAATACCGGCGCCGTGACTAGGGTGTAGGGGAAGGAATAAAAAATGGAGTTGATGTGGCACATCGGCATGACCAGCATGACCTTGTCGGTCGGCCGGACGCCCATATTGATATTGTTGAGATAATACTGGGCTACGGTGCTTTCATGGGTCCTCATGACCCCCTTGGGCCGCCCCGTGGTGCCGGACGTATACATGATGACCCAGATATCGGCCGAATCCACCATGACATCCGGTTCGGCAGGCGAAGACTTTGCCAGCAGATCTTCATACCCCACATATCCCTTCGGCACGGGACCGTCGCCTAAATAGATGTAATTCAGCTTGGGGATCGGCAGCTTGTCCTTGATGCTGTCGATAAGTTCCACAAAAGGGGCCTCCACCACCATGGCCTTGCATTCCGAGTGGTTGGAGATGTAGTCGATATCCGGGCCGGCCAGTCTGAACATGATCGGCACGACAATCTGGCCCCCCTTGGCGCAGCCGGCGTAGATATCCATCCATTCGCCGCGGTTGTAGGATATGACGGCAAAGGTATCCTTTTGTCCCACGCCCAGATCCCTGAGCCCGTTGGCGAAGCGGCACGACCGGTCATTCCACTCCTTGAAGGTGAATTCCTGGTTTTTGTCCTGCCATCCCAGCTTATCCGGATAATTGATGGCATTCATTTTTACCATCGTCCCTGCATGCATCCATTTGCTGACGTTCATTTCAAATCCTCCCTTTTGTTATTCATGTGAGCGGTCACAGGTTCAGGGTTTAAGGTTCCCAGTTAAGGGCCAAAGCAACCATGACAACCCCGTTCGGAGGCGACACGCGCTCTTCTGTCTATAGACGTCCGTTTGATCGTCTGGTCCCTGGTTTGAAACAACGAATCCGGGCCCTTTAGGTATGCAAGCCACCAGACTTCAATCAAGGGACCACAAAACGCAACCTTGAACCCCTTAACCTCTGAACCCTTGAACGGTTGCTTATTCGTCTCGTATCATCTCAGCGGCCGCTGCTTCCCTGGCAAAGAGCGCAGCCCCCACGGCCCCGGTCAACTGGGGATGCTCGGGGACCAGGATGTCGCGGGAAGTGATCTCCCTCACCATATCCACCAGATAGGGATTGTGCTCCACGACGCCCCCTGTCATGGCCACCCGATCCGTCAGGGAATCCATTTCCAGGACCCGCTTGATCACGGAAAAGAAGAGCCCCTTCACAATATCCGGCACCTTTTTCCCCTGCCGGATTTTTTCCAATACCTCGGTCCCTGAAAAAACCGTGCAATAACTTCCCAGCTCCACCATCTCCGTGGATTGACGGGCCAGGGCATCCATCTCTTCCAGGGGGATATCGAGGCGGGCGGACATCTCCTCGAGAAAGGCCCCGGTCCCTGCTGCGCATTTCCGGTTCATCTTGAAATTGATGCGCCGTCCCTGGTCGTCCAGCTTGATGACCTTGTTGTCCTGACCGCCGATGTCGATGATGGTCATGGCCATGGGAAAATAGTGATAACACCCCCTGGCGTGGCAACTGATCTCTGTCTTGGTCTCGCGGCTGAAGGCCACGTTCTTGCGCCCGTAACCGGTGGAGACGCAGTATTGAATTTTGTTTCTGGAGACCGCGGCCATATCCAGAGACGCCTCCATGCAGAGATCGGCCGTTCCGGCAAAATCGGTCCCGGACTTCCGGACATCATAACCGATCAGGTTTGCTGCCGCATCCAGAATTGCTACCTTGGTGCGCGATGCCCCTACATCCACGCCGACAAAAACCTCGTCCGTGTCGTTCGACATCATCCCTCAGTCACCCCAAAAAGGACCCAAAGGACATCAAGGCCCTCACGCCTTGCGCCTTCCTCCCCGCTCCCTGCCCCATGCTCCCTGCCCCCTGCCCCCCGCTCCTCACGTCTCCTCCAACTGCTCGATAAATGCCTCGATATTGGTCTTGGCCTGCTCCTCGGAATAGCACCTCAGATCGCACAGGTCGCCGTTGATGGTGAGGACCGGAATGCCCAGGTTTTTAGCGATCCTTTCGGGCATGCCGTACCGGTTGTTGGAGTTGTTGGGGCAAGTCTTGGCGTCGTGAAAGACGATCCCGTCAAATTTGAATTTCTCCAAGCAGTCTGCAATATACTTTTCCTTGAAAGGCTCATCCCTGACGATGAAGAGCTCGGTGTATGCCACGGCCATGCTCTCAAACGGTTTGGCAGGGTCAAGCTGGTCAAATATCCAGCTATTGCAATAGGTGGACGCCACGACACAGGCCTTGAGGGAATAGAACTGCTCGGAAAGCGGCCTGAGCTTGCCCCAGATCGGCATCCCCTCCCAGTAGAGCCGGTGCCTTTCTCCCTCCACCGCGGCCACGCCATCCCTGATCCTCTGCTCCAGTTCCGGCAGGAGGAGTTCATAGTATTCCATCCCCTCCCGGGTGCCCCGGGCCACCACGGCCGGCCCCATGTGAATGGTGGCGTCAAAAAAGGTCCACGGAGAAGGGACGGCCGCGGCCGTCTCAAGACAGGCCCGCCAGAGTTCGGAGGTGCGTCTTGAATATCCGACCGCCTCCTTGAAGCGGTCCATATCGAATTTCCCGCCGCTCACCTGCTCGAGCTGGGGGACCAGGTCCTCTATCTGTACGGCAATGTCCTTGATCTGGGTCGGTCCGATGTCGCCGATATCCCTGTGGGTATGCACACCCACGAGCGGCACATTGAGTTCCCGCGAATACCAGGCGAACCAGTCCTGTACATCCCTGCACTGATTGGTATTGTAGACAAGCACGTCCGGCCGGGGGACCGACTCGATGTTATAGGCCATCTTGAGGGGGGTCTTTTTCTGCAGGTACGAACCGATGTCACAGGTCAGATAGGAACAGATATCCGGTGAATATCCGAGGGCATTGGCATATGGGATCAGGTCGGTCGCCATGCGGGTCGCGCCCAGCATGGCCCCATGGTTTTCCGGGAAATAGACCAGAAAGCCCATGCCCCGAAGGAGCTCGGCAGGTCCCACGCTGGTGCACCAGGCAATCTTTTTGGACCGGGTCCTGACCGCCTCGTCCATCTCGTAAAAATGGTCGGCCATGATCTTTTTACAGACCTCGGTCGCCTCGATTTTCTTTCGGGTTACTTTTTTTTCTTCAGTCATGTCTCTTACTCCACCTCACTCACCCAGTCATTCAACAAGAGAAGTGCCTAAAGTTTGAAGTGCCTAAAGTGCCTAAAGTTGATTAGCGCCAACCAGCAACGAGTTCAAAGCTCAAAGCTGAAAGCATTCCAGCATCCCACCCATCCAGCATCCAGCATCCAGTATCGAGTATCCAGCATCCAGTCTCACTCCGCCATCTGCTGGGCCACCATCTCGGTGATATCCATGATCTTGATCTTTCCCCGTTCCTCCTTGGGGATGGCCTTGGCGCCCTTTTTGAGGTTGTCCTTGCAGGCCGCACAGCCCGATACAATGATCTCCGCGCCCACGCTTAGGGCGTCTCTCACCCGCTCGGCCGCAATCTCCACGGCCATGTCCGGGTTATTGGCCAGCACGCCGCCCCCTCCACCGCAGCACCGTGCCTGAAGCCGAT
>JAUPKI010000120.1 GCA_030837545.1 Thermodesulfobacteriota bacterium
ATCAACTCCATGGGACAGGGGGCCCCGCCGACCGTCCCTTTTTTGACGGATGCCCACCATTTTTTGCGAAAATCCGGATGGTCCAGGAGCGCAATGAGCATGGACGGGGAACCGTATATGGCCGTACATTGTTCCTTATGAATCGCATCGAGTATCTTGCGAGGGTCAAACAGATCGCAGGGAATGACCAGTGCGGCCCCCCTGATGAGGCCCGACAGCGCAATACAGGTATTTCCAAACATGTGGAACAGGGGGAAAAAAAGACACATTCGGTCCTGATGTCCGATCCCCTGCCGCTCAGTGGAGGCCATCGATTTGTTGATCAGACCCGAATGATCCAGCACCACCCCTTTGGGTTGGCCCGTCGTCCCTGATGTATACATGATCGCCACAGGGTCTTCAGGGGCAACCCTCTGTTCCATCACGGCCAGCGCGACCGCATCCGCCTCCTCTCCCATGGCGGTCAGTTCGGTCCATGGGACGGTCTCCGGGAAGGTTTCATCGGCAATCACCACCACATGCTCAAGGGAATCGATCACATCCCTTGCGTAAAGGACTGCATTCAGGCACTCCTCATCTTCCAGCGCCTTTGAGACAATAATCCCCTTGGATTCGGACTGCTGCAGCACAAATTGGAGATCTTCCCTTCCGGCCCCCGGATCCACAGGCACTGTCACGGCCCCCAACCGGCTAAGCGCCAGCATGGATATCAGCCACTCCGGGACATTGGGGGCCCATATGGCCACCCGGTCTCCGGGCTTGATTCCCAAATGAACAAGCCCTTTTGCCGCACGCTCCACTTCCCATGACAGGAGGGCATAGTTGAACCGGACACCCCTTTCTGTGTGGACCAGGGCATCGCGATCCCCATATCTCTCGGATATTCCCCCCACCATTCCCCATAGGGTGCTTCTGATGGTTTCCATACCTGACGTCTCCTTTGAGTCCCAAGAAGGCGCACGGTTTCTCCGCGGCCGTCCCTTCGTTTTTTGCCCCCTCTGCGCCTTTCACCTTGCGCCTCGCGTTTTATCCTACCACATCCACCCCAATATAACAAGTCCACAGTTGGAACTTGTAAACCCCCTACAAACCATTATATATATCCTGCAACGTCGCAAGGAGTTTTTACCATGAAAAT
This sequence comes from Thermodesulfobacteriota bacterium, assembly GCA_030837545.1. GTDB lineage: Bacteria > Desulfobacterota > DSM-4660 > Desulfatiglandales > Desulfatiglandaceae > AUK324. The sequence continues at coordinate 1,139 of JAUPKI010000120.1, forward strand.
AGGTTCCAGGGTTCAGAGGTTCAAGGTTGAGAGGTTCAAGGTTGAGAGGGTTGGTCTTTCCACATTCGACGTTTAATGTTGGACGTTTCCCGGCCTCGGCGGGATTCGACGTTCACGTTGTTGTGAGGGCTTCCATTTCCATCGCCACGGGCGACAAACCCCGGGAGTATGGGGATTTGCATCAATGAGTCTCATCACCCTCATTCGAGTCTCCGTTGTCTTTTCCGAGAGGGAGATCTTCCACGACATCGGGTTTCAGGTGGACCCGGGCGACAGAGTCGGCCTGGTGGGCCGCAACGGATCGGGCAAAACCACCCTGCTCCGGATCATTACCGGGGAAATCTCTCCTGACAGCGGAGAGGTCAAAATTGCAGGGCGGTCCCGGATCGGCTACCTGCCGCAGGACGTCCATGAAACCGCGTCAGGACCACTTCTCGATGCGGTTTTGAACGCTATTCCCGGACGGGCGGACCTCGAAAATGCCCTCCACTCGGCAGACCACACCCTGAGGACCCGGTCCGATGCAGAGAGCCAGGCCCGCTTAGGGAGACAGATCGCTGAAATTCAATACGAGATCAACCGGTTGGAGCAGGAATTTCCCCGGCATGAAGCGGAAAAGATCCTCCTGGGTCTGGGGTTTGAGACGACGGATTTCACCCGATCCATTTCCTCGCTGAGCGGCGGTTGGAAGATGAGGGCCGCCCTGTCCGCCCTCCTTTATCAGAAACCGGATGTGCTCCTCTTGGACGAACCCACCAATCACTTAGATATCCCGTCTGTGAGGTGGCTGGAGGGATTCCTGCAGGGCTTCAAGGGGGCGCTGGTCCTTGTTTCCCACGACAGGGAGTTTCTCAACCGGCAGATTAACCGCATCGTCTCCTTTGAAACCGAAGGGATGCGGTCGTATAACGGCGATTATGATTTCTATCTCAAGGCCCGACAGGAAGAGATCCGGTCCCTAAAGGCAAAGGCCAGGAATCAGGAACAGAAGATACGAGACGCAGAGAAATTCATTGAACGCTTCCGCTCCAAGGCCACCAAGGCGAGGCAGGCCCAGAGCAAGATCAAACTGGTTAAAAAAATGGAACTGGTGGAGACCCGCCGAAAGGAAAAGACCCTTCGTTTTTCTTTTCCTGAAGTAGCGAGGAGCGGGAGAGAGGTGGCATCCATCGAAAGGATGTCCAAACAGTTCGGCGACAACATCCTCTATAAGGACCTCAACCTGAGGGTCCTGCGGGGGGAGAGGATTGCCATTATCGGCCCCAACGGCTGCGGCAAGACCACCCTCCTTCGCTTGGTGGCCGGCGAAATCGATCCGGAAGGGGGGAAAATCTCGTTGGGTCACGAGGTCAGTCTTGCCTATTTTGCCCAGCATCACTCCGACTGGCTCAATCCCCGGAACACAGTCATCGAAGAGGTTTACCAGGTCGTTCCCCACGCCACGGTCGGTTTTGTCCGGTCGGTGTGCGGTGCCTTTCTCTTCTCAGGAAACGACGTAGACAAGCCTATCGGGGTCCTATCCGGAGGTGAAAGGGCCCGGGTCTCTCTCGCCAAACTTCTTGTCAAACCGGGCAATTTTATGTTGATGGATGAACCCACCAATCATCTCGATATCGAATCCTCGGAGACGCTGATCCATGCATTGAGAGGGTATGGCGGGACCCTCCTGTTTGTCTCTCACAATCAGTCATTTGTGAACAGCCTGGCCACAAAGATATGGGACATCCGGGGACGAGGGATCGTGGAGTACCCAGGCCGTCTGGAAGAGTATTACGACCACCGCCGCAAGGTTGAGCGCCCCCCGTGGCAAAAGGGCTGCCGAGCTGAGGATACATCCACCCCACGGGCTATGACAGCCGGTGAAAAGACCGAGTCTGTCTCCAATACCGGCAAGCGGGATCGTAAAAACGAAAAAAGGGAGAAGGCCATAAAGCGCCAGATCATCCATGACACGCTCAACCCGATCCGGAAAAGGCTTGAACAGGTGGAAGAAAGAATCGCCGCCCTCGAATCCAGGCAACAGGAGGTGGAAAAAATGCTGGCGGACCCCCATATCTTTGCAGACGAAGAGATCAGTGTGCCCCTCCTTTCCGAATACCGAGACATTCGCGAGGAGCTGGATGAGCGGCTCCTTCAATGGGAGGAAACCCAGTATAAACTGGAATCGACAAAAAAGCGTCTGGGCGTGCAGGATTAATGGCTGATTCGATCTGATCGGTCCCTTGGGTGCTTGACTGGGATAAACAACGCTCCGGCATTTTAAGGAGACACTCATGAAAATAAAAGAAGAACACAAGTCCTTCCTAAGGAAACTGGGGCTTGACGATGATGATTTTACCCGGTTTGACGGGAAGTATGTGCGCTATGAATTCGACTCAAAGCAAGGGGTGCGGATTTATGACCCTTATTACAGCACCTCTTATAACGAATATATCGGCATCGACGGCTGGAGCGCATGGAGCGACGAAAATGACACCTTTATGAGCGATATACTGAAAGGATCGCCTGAGAAAGTCCGCAGTAAAACGTCCTCACGTTCCGAAACAGAGATGGAACAGATCTCGAAGGCCCTTCGAAAAAAATTTGAAAAAAACCCAACTCGACTCCCGAGTAACGGCTCGCCGTGACCCTCTCCCAATATATCAACCGGCTGAAAGCCCATCCGGATTTCCGCGACGCCATCGTGTACCACCGCTTCCTTCCCCCGCGGAAGCCTGAGTTTGGTCCCCGGCCAGACATCCACGACGAGACCCACGAGGCCATCCAACGATTCGGCATCGACCGGTTATATCGTCACCAGACCGAGGCCATCGATCGCCTGCAAAACGGGGTAAACCTCCTTGTGGCAACGGAAACGGCCAGCGGCAAGAGTCTGATCTACAACGTCGCGGTCATCGAGGAGATCCTCAACCATAGGGATGCGAAGGCCCTGTACCTCTTTCCCCTCAAGGCACTCGAGCAGGACCAGTTGAAAAACCTCTCCCTGTGGCTGAAGGGGATTCAAAACAGGACGATCTCTGCCGATATCTACGATGGGGACACGACCCCCTACCACCGGAAGAAGATCCGAGAAAGGATGCCCGACATCCTCTTCACCAATCCCGATATGCTCCATCGCGGGATCCTGGCGTTTCACCAGAGCTGGGAAATGCTCCTGCGGCATCTCTCGCTGGTGGTATTGGACGAGGTTCACACTTATCGGGGCATCTTTGGGTCCCACCTCAACCAGGTCATCCGCCGGTTGAAGCGTCTCTGCCGATATTACGGGTCGTCTCCCCGCTTCGTCCTTCTGTCCGCCACCATCAGCAACCCGAAGACCTTTGGGGAAAAGCTGATCGACGAGAAGATCGAGGTAGTCCGGTCCACCGGCAACCCAAAGGCGGGCCAGCATGTCCTCTTCCTGAATCCGGAGGAAAGCCCCAATTTCTATTCGGCCAGGCTCTTTGTCGAGTGCATTCGAAGCGGATTCCGGACCATTGTCTTCACCCAGGCAAGGAAGGTAACCGAATTGATCCATGTCTGGGTCTCCCAGTTGGCCCCTGAAATGAGGAAGAAGATCAGTTCCTACCGCGCAGGCTTCATGCCCTCCGAAAGACGGGAAGTTGAAAAGCGCCTGGCCGACGGCAGCCTCCTGGGCGTGATCTCCACCAGCGCCCTCGAGATGGGGATCGACATCGGCTACCTGGATATCTGCCTCCTGGTCGGGTATCCCGGCACCATCATCAATACCTGGCAGCGGGGAGGCCGCGTGGGTCGCTCGGGACGGGAATCCATGGTCATCCTGGTGGGAAAGCCTGACGCCCTGGATCAATACTTCATGAAACACCCGGACGACCTATTTGAAAGACCCTTTGAGGCGGCTGTCCTGGACCCGAACAACCCCCATGTGGTGGACGCCCATCTCCCCTGTGCCGCAGCAGAAATCCCCCTTACCCTCAGAGATGAGGCGTTCTGGCCCGATGACCTGATCGGGCATCTCGAGAAACTGGAAAGAGAGGGATCCCTGAACCGCACAGCCGAAGGGGAACCCACCTGGTTTTCGGCAAGGCGAAACCCCCAGCTCTCGGTCAATATCCGCTCCACAGGGGAGACCTACACCATTTTTGACGCCGGCACCGGAGAGGCGATCGGAACCGTGGACGGCATTCGGGCATTCAAAGAATGTCATCCGGGGGCCGTCTATCTTCACCGGGCCCGCCAGTACGAGGTGGACCGGCTCCTCCTCGACAAAAAAGATATCGTGGTTCACCGCTCTCACCTCAAGTACTTTACCCGCACCCGCAGCGAAAAGGAGACCGAGATCATCGAGGTGAAACGCAGCCGGCCCCGGGGGCAGTTCCTGGTACGGGAAGGGAGGCTGAGGGTCACCCAGGTCATTACCGGTTATGAGAAGCGGGCCCTGCCGGGCCAGGGTCTGATTGGGGTCTTTGACCTGGACCTGCCGCCCCAGGTCTTTGAAACCACGGGGTTCTGGATTGAAATCGAGCCGGTATTGAAGCGGTTCATAGAGGGGAAGGGGCTCCATTTCATGGGGGGGATTCACGCCATCGAACACGCGGCCATCGGCATCTTCCCCCTTTTTGCCCTCTGCGACCGAAACGATGTGGGCGGGATATGCTATCCCCATCACCCCCAGGTGGGTAAGAGCGCCATCTTCATCTATGACGCCTATCCCGGGGGCGTGGGCCTGGCTCAGCGGGGGTTCGAGACCATATTCGAACTCCTTGAAAAGACGTGGGAGGTCATCAAGGAATGTCCGTGCGAAGAGGGGTGCCCCTCCTGCATCCACTCACCCAAGTGCGGATCGGGCAACAAACCGCTCGACAAGGGGGCGGCCCGACTGATCCTCGATGGGCTGCTGGGCCATATCCCCTTCAGCGCCATGTCGAATGAGGAGGATCAGGGACAGGTTGAGCCGCTTCCCGATCGGGCGATCCTTCCCCAAGAGAAACAGGGCCCCCGGATCCTCTACCTGGACATCGAGACCCGAAAGACCGCCCAGGAAGTGGGCGGGTGGCAGAACAGTCACCTCATGCGGATATCGGTAGCGGTCCTCTTTGACAGCATACAAAACGATTTTCTCACATTCGAGGAAGACCGCGTCGACGACCTCCTCGCCCATTTGAAAACAGGCGATCTGATCATCGGGTTCAATATCAAACGCTTTGACTACCGGGTCCTGGGGGCCTATTCAGAACAGGATCTCTCGGCCCTGCCCACCTTCGACATCCTGGAGGATGTCTACCGCCGGCTCGGGTTCCGCCTCGGGCTCGACCATCTGGCCAGGGAGACCCTGAACCAGGGAAAAACCGCGGACGGCCTTCAGGCCGTGGAATGGTTCCGCCAGGGGGAGATGGAAAAACTCACCGACTACTGCCGCCACGATGTGGCCGCCACACGGGACCTCTTTCTGTACGGCCTCGAAAACGGCCATCTCATCTACAGAAAAAAGGGCGACGATACCCGGCTTAGGCTCCTCGTGGACTGGGAGCTGGATAAGCTGATAGGTTGAATTGTCGCGGCCCCAGAGGATATTGACGTAGCCGGATCTTATGCGTTTCGTCCAGATCTCTCCAGCTTTACTGATACGAGGTTATGGCTGTCAGGGCATTGCAGTTCAATCGTATCACCCTCCCACCACGGCATATTCCCTCCGAACTGAAAGGTGGAAAGGCTGGGAAAGATATCGTGATAGAAAAACCCGCATAACCCGCCGGGATTATGACAACTGATCTCAAATGTCTCTCCAACCTGATGGCCGGCATCGCAGTGCCCTCGCACGCCCGTAATGGTCGCCACCACCTTCTTACCGATTCCTGGATCCTTTGCCATTTGTCGTGCCCTCCTCCTTGCTGGTCTCGCAGGACCGATTATGATACAGTCTGATCGTTTGGTAAGCGTTCACAGGTTTCCGGTTCAGGGTTCAAGGTTAGCGATCAACGCAGCCTAAAGGACCCGATTCACGGCAGCACGTTCCTGTACGGCTCTTTTGAGCCTGCGGTTCGCATGATCTCTTTGTTTTGAGTGCCCAATTTGGGATCGAAATGGCATGCTATCGTTGCAAAACGACACTACGGATGCCAAAGCTCAATCCCGCTGCAGCGGGAAACCCTTGAACCTCTGAACCCGTGAACGGTTACATCGTTTGTAACACATGGTTTCAATCAGTTTCAAGACCTCAAGATTCTGTTGAATAATTCGGTCACGGCGCTGTTCAGGTTGCACGCATCTTGTTTTCTGCTATAATGCATCTGTCAGGGCGCAAAACGAGGGCTCACCCCAACAGACCGACCTTAAACGCTGAACGATTTTTTCAAGAGGAACCATGGGACATCTGGACGATCTGATCCAGCGTATCGAGGCGCTAAAAGAGAGGATAGACGAGCGAAGACCACTGACCGGGACAGAACGTCAGCAACTGCGGGAATATTACCGTATCGGGCTGACCTATGCCTCCAATGCCCTTGAAGGGAATACCCTCACCGAAAGCGAGACAAAGGTTGTCCTCGAGGACGGGATCACGATCGGCGGCAAGCCCCTCAGGGACCACTTTGAAGCCGCAGGCCACAGCGACGCCTATGACTTCATGCACCAGCTTGTGGAAAAGGAGGACATCGTCGAGGACGACATACTTCGAATGCATGACCTGTTCTATCACAGGATTGATTCAGACAATGCCGGCAAATATCGGGACGTCAAGGTATGGATCACCGGTTCCGCATTCACGCCTCCAGGACCTTTGGAAATCCCAAATCGGATGAAAAGGTTCATCAGTGAGTTGCCGGATATGAGACAGAAGATGCATCCTGTGCTGTATGCTGCGTCGGTTCACCTGAAGTTGGTTCGAATACACCCCTTTATCGACGGAAACGGACGGATCGCGAGATTGCTGATGAATCTCGAACTAATGAAGTGCGGTTATCCTGTCGCGATCATTCCGCCCATTCGACGGGTCGAGTATTTCCAGTCGCTTGAAAGTGCAAACAGAAATGATGTCACTCCGTTCAACGAGCTGATTGCCTGGGTGGTGCTGGAAGCCCAGAAAGAATACCTGCGGCTGTTGGGGTGAAGGGTGCTCCCTATATCTCTGGCTTCTTCGCAACGTACGGAGGATTGCCGGCTGGTGAATACCCTGTCAAAAAAGAGAGCTGGGTGCCTTTGGTATGGCTTTGTGTGAGTCCCCCCTTGGCGGGATGGGTTGCGGCGATGCCGCGTTAGGGATACTTCGCATGACGACATTTGACTGTAAGATGTGCGGGGACTGCTGCTACGGCGAGGGGGGCATCTTTCTGAAGGAGGATGAGAAAGGGCGGATCTCCCGATTCCTTGGCATCAATAGGTCAGACTTTCTGACCCGTTTCTGTGAAGAGAGAAACGGCCGAACCTACGTGACAACCGGGAAGGACCATTTTTGTGTCTTTTATGAGAAGGGTCAAGGATGCCGGGTCCATCCGGTCAAACCGGCCCGATGCGCCCTGTGGCCCTACTACCCGGCGAATGTGAACGACAGAGAAACCTGGGAAATGGCAAAACTGGCCTGTCGGGGGATCGATCGCGAGGGTTCATTTGAGGATTTTGTCAAAGACTCCCAGACCGCCATCCAGAATAAAGACACGGCCCTCGTGGAAAAATCATGAACCTGTTGAGACAGTTAGCCGATATCATCTACCCCCCGAGATGCACGGTCTGCAGCCGTTTTCTCTGGAAGGGTCCCCTTGTCCGAGAAACCCGTTCAGCATTCTTCTGCCAGGACTGTGCGGCAGATTTCCATTGCGTTGCCTCGCCCCTCTGTCCCATATGCGGACAGCCCTTCCCTTCCGAGGTAAGGGAAGACCACCTCTGTGAGGACTGCCTGAGAAAGAGGCCGTTTTACGAGGCCGCCTGGGCCCCTTACCGTTACGAAGGGGCGATCCTGAAAGCGATCCAACGATTCAAGTATGGGTCAAAGAGCTTCCTGGCCGACGCATTAGGTCCTCTCCTCGCCCGGTTTGCGGAAGAGCGGCTTGACGGAGCAGGGCCTGTTCTGATCATGCCCGTTCCACTTCATCCCAAAAGGCTTCAGGAAAGGGGATTCAACCAGAGCCTCCTTCTGGCAAAGCACGTGTCACGGGCACTTCATATCGATCTGGACTTTCTATCTTTGAGGAGGGCAAGATATACGCCCCCCCAGACCAGCCTCGCAAAAAGGGAGAGGCAACAGAATGTCCGAGGGGCCTTTGAACTGAAAAATCAGGGTGCCGTCAAAGGGAAGACCATCCTCCTGGTGGATGACGTTGTCACCACAGGAAACACCCTCAACGAATGTGCCCGCATACTCAGGAAGGGGGGCGCACAAACGGTCTTCGGTCTCAGCCTTGCACGGACAGGGCGGTAAACAAGGTGTCAGAGGACAGAGGACAGGGCGTGTAAACCAGGTTTCGGATGCTACTGAATACATGACCACCCATGACCATGCATGACAATTCATGACGCTAAACCTATTTCATAGAACGGTGTAATGTGTACCTTGCCAAAATAAAATCCCTTGATGCGGCAAGGGATGAATGCAACCGAATGAAGGAGTCAGGCAAGCGGATTGTGTTCACCAACGGCTGCTTTGACATCCTCCATCCCGGCCATATACGCTATCTCTCTGCGGCCAGGGAATTGGGCGACGTCCTGGTAGTTGCCGTCAACAGCGATGCATCTGTGCGCCTCATCAAGGGGCCGAAGCGGCCCATACTTGAACAGCAGGCAAGGGCCGAGCTGGTGGCGGCCCTGGAGTGTGTGGATCTGGTCCTGATTTTTGACGAAGACAATCCGCTCCGGGTAATCCAGAACCTGTTGCCCGACATCCTTGTCAAGGGTGGCGACTGGGCTACGGACGAGATTATCGGTTCTGATGTAGTAAGAAGCGCAGGGGGCGAGGTCAAACGCATCCCCTTTGTGACCGGCTTCTCGACCACCGATATCATCAACAGGGTTGTAGAAAGATATGCCTGAAAAAATCCCCCTGATTTCTTGAATCCACCCTTGCCAGAGCGACTTCATTCTGCTATATTCTGTTTCAAACCGTTACGCGCCCATAGCTCAGTTGGATAGAGTGACGGACTACGAATCCTAACCAAAGGGATTTGCCAAGTGATTGTATTTCTTGACAAGTCCCTTTTTTTGTTGGTTAAATCCCATTTCCTGAAATGTCTCAGAACGTCCACAGCGTCCTCAGAAAGTCATATTTCACCTATGGAGTCCCACCAAAACTCCCACCACTAAAATGACGTAAGTGTTTTTTTTGCGTGTGTTTTGCCGGTCCCTGCCAGGTATGAAGTCCCACCACCTAAAAAAGCGTCCCGG
>JAUPKI010000121.1 GCA_030837545.1 Thermodesulfobacteriota bacterium
GAGGCGGATATGGTAACAGAAATGTACTTTCTTCACCAGAGGACAGTGATGGTATAGGGGGAATATCTGTTTTGAATCCTGCATCTTTTGTCCCTTTAAGAGTGGCATCATTTTCTAAAACGATTTTTCCAAATTTGCATTTTATCTCGATTGAATTTATTGGGAGTAGGCTGTCATTTCGCACAATAAAAGGAGTCATAAAAGGCTTTGTTGGGTCGAGGGTAGTTGACGGGTTTATGGATAGCTTGGGAGAAAAGGCATAATAGAGGGGCTGAAGGGGACGTTGTTTCAATGTTGCCTTATTTCCGGTTCCGGAAGGCCGAGTGCCCCGCGAATCAGTCTGGCGGTTTCAAGCAAATCCGGATCATTCCCCACCCTCCGGACCGCCCGGCTCACCGCGGAGCGATCCACTTGAAGCCGACGGGCCACCTCACTCCCGGAGAAGGAGAAATCCCGGGTGGCAATATGGCTGATCACAGCGCGAGCTTGTGCCACCTTGTGATGCTTTGTATTGCTAAGCAGTTCCTTATGTTCAATCCCAAAATGGCGGCAAACACTTGTGATCAGACCTGATAAATCCACACCCGCCCACTGCAACCCCGTCTTTCGATCATACGCTTCACCCGCCTGTTTCAGCGTCTCTTCAACAAACTCACTGCCTCCCAGAATCCGCTCATCACTCACCAGTCGGGTCCCATCCCGAAAAGCCTCCTTGATCGCACGCCACCCCCCTGACGAACGGATCAACCCGCCGCCGGTCAGCTCAGAACAGCGCCCCTTCAACGCCCATTGCGTCACATATTTTTCCAGATGCCTCCTCGCCTCTTTGAGGCTCTTTCCAAAAAGCCCCAGTACATATTCTGTATCCTGCCAGGGACGAGACATCTTCCCCATCAACGCACTGTGCCCTGCAAAAGGGAATACCCGCAACGCAGAAACGTCCTCCACCAGTCCGGCCCTGACCGGGTTGAGATGAAGGGGGGCTGAAGGGGACGTCCTTCAATAATCAAATAAAATACTTCCAGGCACTCGTCTCCGTCAATTTGGACTGACTTGAGAGGGGCGCTCTGTCGAATATTTCTGAACCAGTCTGCATTAACTCTCACACTTTCGACCATCTTGGTCTTTATACCCAGGCGGAGTTCTTTGAGTTTTTCCGCGAGTTGATCTCCGTCCATCAAGTCAATAGGGGTGGCCCTATCTCTTGTGGCCTCGCGGACGGCACCCCGTGCAAATGTCTTGGTTGTGACAAAAAGGCCTTTGTCGGCCCTGCCGATGAACGTGCCCCGGCCCATCCCGGGATTAAAATCGTTTGTGTCTATGGCTGTGAAACTGGAGGATCTGCGTTGAGGATTTTCGCTCCCAACAGGTAAAAAGGCCCCTGTCAGGAGCCGGGTAGGGGGTATTTGAGAGGGTAATTCATAAGGAGAAAGCCCAAAGCTCAAAGTTTAAGGCGTAAGATACTGGCTACTGGGTAATTGTGGGGGATAATAGTGCAACTGATGGGTATGTCAAGCAAAAATTGGGGGAATTGGGAAGGAGGGTCACGAGTCGCTTTGGGGCTTGGGCCTGATCCCTATTGAAGCTCATAATGGAGCCTCAAGGCCTGATCGATCTGCGCCATGAACTCCTGCGGGAGATGTCCGAGTTTTTTGACGAGACGGATCTTGTCAACCGCCCGCGTCTGGTTGACCATGACTTTGGAATCGGTTTGCAGACCTCCCTTGCCTGAAGGCAATTTCACTTCGAAAGAATAAACACGCGTTACGTTTGAGGTGATCGGGGAGATGGAGACGATGGGAGAATGGGCATTATTCACATCGTTTGAAACCACCAGCGCCGGGCGGGTCTTTTTGGCCTCGGCGCCCACCGTCGGATCAAAATTGACCAGGAAAACATCCCCTCTCCTAATCGAGCCCATCAGTGATCACACCTTCTAATTCATGATTGACCCTGTGAATCTCGGGTGCCGCCTCCCGGTATTCGGCGGCAAGCCTCTGATCTCTTTTGGCCTTGATAAAGGATTTGACAGCCTCCGCGATAAACTGGCTTCTCTTTCTGGATTCCGTCTCATCGGATAGCGCTTCAAACACCTCTTCGGGAAGGCTGATATTGATGCGAACGGATTTCATTGTGTCCTCCTATTGTGTCTTTATGTTCACAATAATATGAAACACTATTTGCGTCAATATCTTTATTCATTTCCGGGTGCTTTTCGTTTTAAAAATTCATGGCTGGTTTTAAAGTGCGACTGGCGCGCGAATCTATAGGGAGGCTTGGCGGTTTCACCAAACCGCTTCAAGACAAAGGTCTTAAGATAGCGAAGAGAGATCGCGGCAGGCTTCTGGGTTCCCACCCAGCATCTGATTCCCTGTTGGTTAACAGCGGTACAACGGATTATCGAGATAAGGGACATCCTCAAATAATCAACCAACCTATTTCCCCAGAGGCCAACCCGTTTCCCTTGGCGTCTTCTCCCGGTAAGGGCGACGAAACCCACACCCAATGCCTTCAGGAGGCCCATTTCTCTAATTGGATATCCGGGATGATCAGGACGATCGGGGTCTTTGATCAGCCGCCTATGGCCAGGGCGTCAACGGCGTCGTCTTGTAGTCGCCGGGAATCCTCATGAGATCTGGCGACACAGGGGATATGTCGATGCGCTGCAAGGTCATCGTGCCGCCATTTTTGCGCGACAGGTTGACAAACTCAACCGGGATTCCTTTCACCTCTGGGGTGGTGATACTGGGGAGGGCGAGGCCGAGTTGACGGGCCAGTCCCTGGCTTTTGGCGGCGAGATGGTCATAGAAGCCAAAAAGGGCGTCAAAAGTGGCGGCATCCTGGATGGACATCTTCATGGCGGCAGGATCGGCCAGGCAGACCTCGGCGATGGGCGTGGCCCCCTGCATGATCCGCATGTTGCGGCAACGGATCCCTGCCACCTTCTTCTTCCCGATCGATTCCCATCGGGTTGGCATGGCTGGCTCAGAGGCCTTGGCGATCTTGTCCAGGGAGATCTTGTCGCCGACCAACGCCTGCAGCCTCTGGCGCTGGTCGGACGAAAGATTGGCAATCTGTTTTCCGAGGCCCTGAAGCACGGGTTCCAGGCGCTGGGCCTGCTGGTTGATTTGGTCTATCTGCGCTTCATCCACTGTCGTCAACGTGCGCTTGCGATGATCGATAATGACAACGCTCTCCGGGGCATAGCGGTACAGAAGATCCAACTCCTTATCGCCCCCCGCGGCCTTGACCATGATCTCCTCGTTTTTGATGGCAATGGACTGAGTTGAAATTCCCGAAACCCGGATTTCCTTGACCTGATATTCCAGCAACGTGTCGGCATGACTGATGAATGGAAACAGCAGCCAGACGCAGATCACAAGGTAAAAGGCTTTCCCGCCGCCTATTTTCATCTTTGGCGGGGTCAGAAACCTGGGGATGATATTTTGATATGTCGTCTGCATAATGCCCACCATCGTGTAAAGATACAAAGCATATTTACACGATCGTAGGATGCTCGTCAATGATTCAGCCTATTTCTTCGCCCGGGAGGATCTGGGAATTTACGTTGAAGACCCTGCAACGAGCATTTCCGGACTCAGGCCCTAATCTCAACCGGGAATGTATCTATCTGAAAAACCATAGCGGTTTTTTTTTGAGACTGTGTCCCATGTTAACGAAAAAGGCGGCTTTCCAGGAACCGAACCGGTATGATGGCAGATTCAGGCTAAATTTATTTTACTCATGAGGAAAAGCATGTTATATCTATGTTGCCAACCAAGTCCGACCATGTCCAGGATCAACAATTTCTGAAAGAACCATATGACGAAAAAATGGATATTTCAACTGATCCTTCTCCTGTTTTTGGCGTCTCTCTGTACAGGCGGGTTTTTGCTCGGAAGGCATGTTCTTCGGCTTCCTTTCAATGCCACCAATGCCGCACTCAACAAAGAGGGGGCCTCCATTACCCTCAACTTCCTTATCCCCGGAGGCATTTATCTGGATGACAAGGCCACCTTCGGCGACGTGATCCAAATCAAACTGAAACAGAAGGGAAGTCCCTTCGATACCTTCCTTCGCGCGATTTCCGATCAGATTCCTACCTGTTATCGGTATGTCGCAAATATCCTTCTTTTTTTCTTCTGGACCCTCTGCTTTTTGAGCCTCCTCCGGATTTTTACGTTTATGGGCTACGGACGCGCCCTGCGGATCAGCCTCTTGCTGGGGGGCATTGTGTATTATTTTATGCCGGACCTCTCGCCCGGTTGGAGCGATGACCTGATTTTTGTTCTCTTTCCGATCTTGATTATTCTGATCCGATTTTATCTGGTTCAACGGCGCAGGGATAAACAAAAGATCTTTGGAAAGGAATGAACCTCCTCCTTTTACTTCAGTCACTTTAGCTAACTTTAGGCACTTTGTCGGGGAGTAATGTATGAATTACCAGAAACTGTTTGAGCCCAAGACCTTGGCGGTGATCGGCGTTTCCATGAGCAATGACAGCCACCCGGCCAATGTCGTTTTCAACAAGAATCGTCTTCGGTATCCGGTAAAGACCTTTGCAGTGAACCCCAAGGGGGGATCGTTTCACCGAAGCGAGATCTTTGTCCGCGTATCGGATATCCCGGAAAAGATCGACCTGGCGGTTATCGCGGTGCGGGCCGACCTGGTCCCCGGGGTCTTGACGGAATGTATCGAGGCCGGGGCAGGGGGCGCGGTCGTCATCTCCGGGGGATTTGCCGAGAGCGGTAGAAAAGACCTGCAGGATCGTATGGCGGCTATTGCCAGGGAGGCGGATTTCCCTTTTGTGGGACCCAATTGTCTGGGCATTTATTCCCCTGACCATGTGGACACCTTTTTTCTCCCGAGCGAGCGGATGGTCTATCCGAGGGTCGGCAATATTGCGTTAGTCAGCCAGAGCGGCGGCGTCCTGGTGGACCAGATGATCAATCTGGCAGACGAAGGAGTCGGGGTGTCTGTGGCCGTCAGCGTGGGCAACAAGGCCCTGATCGACGAGGTGGCGCTTCTGGGGTATCTGTCCGCGGATCCGAAGACAGAGGTTATTGCCTTCTATCTGGAGGGGTTCCAAAAGAACGGGGGGAGGGATTTTGTATCGGCCGCGAGGCAGTGCGGCAAACCGATCATCGCCCTGAAGTCGGGTCGGAGCCCGGAGGGGGGCCGGGCTGTCTCCAGCCACACGGCCTCCCTGGCCGGGGATTACGAGGTCTTCTCAGAAGTCCTCTCCCAGTACGGGGTTGTGGAGGCACGGAGCCAATTTGAACTGGTTTCCTTCTGCGAATCCCTGAGCTGCTATGAGAAACCGATCCAGGGGAAGATAGGGATCATCACCGGCAGCGGCGGGCACGGGGCCCTGGCGGTGGATCTGTGCGCCGCCCATGACCTCTCCGTCCCCCGTATTTCGGAAAAGGTACAGGTCGAAATCCGAGAGGGGTTGTCCGGCGGCGCGCGGCCGATCGCGGCCCTCGGCAATCCGATGGATCTGACAGGGAGCGCCGTGGATGACGATTTTGTGGCTGCCGCCGAATGCCTCAGCAGGACCGACGAGGTTGACTGCATCCTCCTCCTGGTCCTCCCCTATTCGCCGGGTACCACCTCAGACCTGGGGGCGAGGCTGAGCCGGGTCTACCTGAGAGAAGGAAAGCCCATGGTGGCCTATGTGCCTCATGTGGATAAATACAGGATGCTGATCGAAGGATTTGAACTCAACCGAATACCCGTGTCGCCGGCCATTGAGGGCGCAGTGCTTATGGCCGATGCCATGAGGAGGTGTCAGCCATGCTGAGTCAGGAAATCCTGGATATCCTTTCCAGGTCAAAAGAATGGGGCTGGGTCCTGGAGCCGGATGCCAAGCGGCTGCTGTCCCTTGCCGGAATGGATGTCCCTGAATTCATATGGGCGGACCGTCTGGACGAGGCGGTTGAATTTGCCGAGAGGATCGGATACCCGGTGGTGGCCAAGGTCGTCTCCCCGCAGGTGGTCCATAAAACAGAGGAAGGTGGGGTGGTTGTCGGCATTGAGAACAAGATCTCTTTGGCAGAGGCCTTTCACCGGTTGAGCGGCATCAAGGGCTTCAGGGGGGTGCTCGTGGAGGAATCCGTGTCGGGTGTGGAGATGATCGTCGGTTCCAAGATCGATTACCAGTTTGGTCCGGTCATCCTGTTTGGCATCGGGGGGACAGGGGTGGAGATCTATAAGGATACCACCATCCGAATGGCGCCGATCGAGCCGAAGGATGTCATGTCCATGCTCAAGAGCCTCAAGGCACACAGGCTGCTGGAGGGCTACCGGGGGGCGGAACCGATCAGTTTAGAACAATTAACCCGAAATCTCGCCGCTTTTTCCAGCCTGATCATGGACCTTGGGGATGGGGTAACGTCGATCGATCTCAACCCGGTTTTTTGTTCGCCCAGCCGATGCGTGGTGGGGGATGCCAGGATCATGCTGCCATAGCGCGGGCGATATGCCGTGGGGAGAAACAAAGGTTAAACCCTCAGGGAAATGCGTTTTTGGACAGCGAAAGGAAAAAAGATGAAAAATGAGGGGAATGCAAGGTTCATTATTTTGGGGGCCGCCATCTTCCTGGGGTTGTCCGCCCTCGGGTATCTGCTGGGCGGCAGCATCGTGAAATTCAAGGAATTCGAGAGGTCCGTATCAGTGAA
>JAUPKI010000122.1 GCA_030837545.1 Thermodesulfobacteriota bacterium
AAATGGGATCTCATCCAGGCTGAAAGAGGCCCGGCCGCATCGCCGGCCACCGGCAGGACAGACTCAGCTCCCAGACGGTCCACGCTTTCCATGAGGCCCACCAGCCGGCCGCGGCTCCTGTCAACGGCGACCACTCTGCCCCTGTTTTTCATCAGCGCTGCAAGATGGGTCGTCTTTCCCCCTAACCCTGCACAGACATCCAGTATCATGTCCCCTTCACGGGGGCCCAGCAGATGAGAAGAGACCTGGGCCGCCTCCCCCTGTACCTGAAACAGACCCTTCTCAAAGGCCTGCAATCCGGTCACCGGCCCCCTGTAATCCTCCATGCGCACGCCCTCAGGGGAATAGGCGCATCGGGTCGCAGATACGCCCTCATCATAAAGCCGCGAGATCAAGCCCTCTCGGTCAATCTTCAACGTATTGACCCGAATCACACGATCAGGGATGCGGTTTCCAGCCTCGAGGAGACGCTCTGCCGCATCAGGGCCTAACTCCCGGGTCCATTTCCTCACCAGCCAGATCGGGTAGGAATAACAGGCAGAGAGATAGTGATCGCGTTCACGGACCGGGTCCGGGAACCGAATACCCTCCCTGTCCCTGCAGATATGTCTCAGTATCCCGTTGACAAAACCGGCCACGTGTCGGTTGCGTAAGCCCCCGGCCTGTTTGACCGCCTCATCGACCGCAGCCCGATCAGGGACGCGATCCATGAAAAATATCTGGTAGAGGGCGAGACGGAGGATATTCAGAGTGGCGGGTTCGATCTTCTTGAAAGGGAAACGAACCGTCTCTCTGATGATCCAGTCCAGCCGGATCTGCCACCGCAGGACCCCCTGCACCAGATGGACCACAAACGCCTTGTCCCTTTCATCGAGACGTGCATCTTTTTCAAAAGCGGTATCCAGGTCTCGTTCCAGAAAGCCGGGGGAATCATCCCTGCGGTTAAGTGCGGCTAGTGCGAGGTCCCTCGGCGTCACAGGTTTATGGCTCCAGAAAGGTCCGTATCCCCTTTTCCACAAGCTCCATATCCACATCCGTATCGAAACAGGGGCCAAACGGTCTCCTGTTGAAGATGCCAAACACAGGGATCGGGTAGCTGTCCTGGATACCGCTGGAAAGGTCTCGCTCGCACGCCACGGCGATAATGACCTTTGGCCTCTTT
This sequence comes from Thermodesulfobacteriota bacterium, assembly GCA_030837545.1. Lineage (GTDB taxonomy): Bacteria > Desulfobacterota > DSM-4660 > Desulfatiglandales > Desulfatiglandaceae > AUK324. The sequence goes on from JAUPKI010000122.1 coordinate 1,163, forward strand.
TCGACCACAATCTTTCGGGCCAGGGTCCCCCCGGTGGCCACCGCAATAGGCACATGGTAGGCTTCAGACACCATCACCAGGTCCTTGATCCTGCACTTGCCGCACTTCTTACAGTTCTCCACCTTCCCGGTAATTCTGACCGTACAGTCATGATTCTGAAGGCAGTGGGGAAGGAGGATGAGAAGCTGATGCGGCTTGACCTTCTTGGCCTCGGCCAGGACCAGCCGGTTGTTGATGGCCACAAAGGATCTTCGAATGTCCTGTTTGCTGATGCCGAAACATTTTCCAACGCCCACCAGCAGGGGAAAAAGCTCCCGTATCACCACCCCGCGAATGCGGCGGTTGAAGAAAAGGTTTTTCCCGCGAATGATGGTAAATACAAGGGTCAGGGCCCCGCCCAGACCGAAGAGGACCAGAGCGGCCAGGGCGATGGCCAGCAGGAGGGGGGCGCTTGGATGGATATTGGCAAGCCCTACAAAGGGGACCCACCAGGCCAGGAAGGCGAGACCCACCAGCACCACGCAAGAGACCAACAGCAGGAAGATGAAGATCCGCTTTTTCGGCCTGTCCACATTCGGATCGTCCTCTCCTTTCTTGGCCGCCATCGGCAGCACACGGCCCTGATCGACCTGCTCGATTCCTGCCACCTCTTTCATCTCGCCCAACTGCCTAAAACAAGTGAAGTTACAAGTGCCTAAAGTCTGGACTGCCTAAAGTCTGGACTGCCTAAAGTCTGGACTGCCTAAAGTCAATATTCTCGCATAAAAGCCGGAACGCCATCATGTTGAGCACTCCCATTAGCGCTGACCGGCTACAAAAATTCGCAATCCCCAAAATTCCCCAATCCCTAAATCCCTGAATTCCTCAATCCCTCAATCCCTGAATTCCTTAATCTCTCAATCCCTAAATCCCCAACACCATTCCCTCATCGATCGGAAATCCCCTCAGAAATTCGGAGGCAGGGAGTCTTCTCCGGCCGGGGGCCTGAAGTTCCCTGATCCGGACCAACCCCTCCGCTGTTTCCACCAACAGGCCATCGGCAAAACGGCCTGTCACCCTGCCGGGAATATGCTTGCCAGGAGCGTCAAGGCCATCCGTTTCTTCAACCCGCGCGGAAAAGAGCTTGATCTCCTGACCCCCCGCAAGGGTTACCGCTCCGGGCCATGGATCCAGGCCGCGGATCAGGGCCGATATAGACCGGGCCGACCGCGTCCATGCTACTCTGGACATCCCCCTGTCGATCTTCGGGGCATAGGTCGCCTGGGAATGATCCTGGGCCGTTTCAACGAGTCGATGGGTTCTCAAACACTCCAGGGTCTTGATCAAGACATCTCCGGACAGGTGGGATAGCCGGTCATGGAGCTGTCCGGCCGTTTCGTCCGGACCGATGGATACCGCCTCCTGGAATAGAATGGGACCGGTGTCGAGACCCTCATCCATGCGCATGGCGGTCAGGCCTGTCTCTCTCTCGTCATTGATGACAGCCCACTGGATCGGAGCGGCCCCCCGATATTCGGGCAGGAGGGACGCATGGATGTTGAGCGATCCCCAACGGGGGATATTCAGGAGGGCCTTCCTCAAGATCTGCCCAAAGGCCACCACAATGAGGAGATCCGGACCCAATCTTTGGATGATATCACAAAACTCCCTGCTCGATGCCTTTTCAGGCTGAAGAATCGGAAGCCCAAAGCCTTCAGCGGCCTCTTTGACCGGCGGGGAAACAAGTTTCCTCCCCCGACCCTTGGGACGGTCCGGCTGCGTCACAACAGCCTGGACAACATATCCTTGTTCAACCAGTTTTTCCAGCGAGGGCACGGCATATTCAGGGGTCCCCATAAATACAATACGGGGACTTGCGGGGTACTCCTACATCTCGTTACGTTTCATGACTCCTGCAGCCTTTCTCTCGATGGCCTCAATTACTCACTCCCTCAATCCGTGAATCTCCCAATCCCT
>JAUPKI010000123.1 GCA_030837545.1 Thermodesulfobacteriota bacterium
CCAGAGAGGATCCAAACGGCCTTCCTGTACCCCCATGTTTCACGTGAAACATGGTTTTGGCTTTTCAATCGAACCCGTTTGTGCTATCAATTCCGGCAAGGGTTCACAGGTTCTGGGTTTCCCGCTGCAGCGGGATTCAAGATTGGGGACAAAGACAGAATTGGCGACCCGGAGAGCTGCCGCGTAGTCGCTCGCGGGGTCGATCACCGTATCGACCCTATCCGCTTATCATATAAAACTGAATACTCGATACGGGTCACTGGTTCTCAACTTTAGTACCTTATTCCCCAGTTTTCTGTCACAAAAAAACAAGGAACCCTTTTGTGTCTCTTTGTGTCTTAGTGGCTTTGTGTGAGATATTTTTTGGTTGCGGCTATGCCGCATTGGTCACTTGCAATAATTTCCGCCTGATCTGACTGGCCGCCGGCCAGAGGCGACGCTCATGGGACATGTCATCTCTATCTCCAACCAGAAAGGCGGGGTGGGCAAGACCACCACGGCGATCAATCTCGCTGCGTCCATAGCTGCAGGGGAAAAGGCCTGTCTCCTGATCGACTGCGATCCACAGGGGAATGCCACAACCGGTCTCGGGATGGACCGGACTGACATGGAGCAGGGCCTCTACGATGTCCTGCTCGGGGGGTTGCCGGCCCGGGAGGCGGTCACCGCCACCCTCCTTCCAAAGCTCCATCTGATCGGCGCCACTCGAAACCTGATCGGGGCCGACGTGGAGATGGCCTCCATGGATGGAAGAGAGTTCCTTCTCCGCAATGCCGTCGCCGCACTCCGGAATGAATACGACTATGTGTTTCTCGACTGCCCGCCGTCTCTGGGCTTTCTGACGGTGAATGCCCTCGTGGCCGCTGAATCCGTCCTCGTCCCGCTTCAATGCGAATATTATGCACTGGAAGGGCTCTCCCAGCTCCTGACGACGGTCAAGGCGGCGAAAAGGGGCCTGAACCCGGGACTCCGGCCCCCGGACATATTGCTGACCATGGTTGACAGCCGGAACAATCTCTCGCGCCAGGTGGAGGAGGAGGCCCGGGCCCTCTTCAAGGAGCGGGTCTTCAAAACGGTCATTCCGCGGAACGTCCGTCTGAGCGAGGCCCCCAGTTACGGAAAACCGATCATTTTGTATGACATCAGCTCCAAAGGGGCCCAGAGCTATCTGGCCCTTGCCAGGGAGCTGATTGAGAGGGGATAGGGTGTCATGACCAAAAGGAAGGCACTTGGAAAGGGCTTGTCGGCGCTGATACCGGACGCCGACCGTCTTGATGAGGAAGAAGCGGCCTTTTTTCAATGCCCCATAGAGACAATTTCGCCGAATCCGAATCAGCCCAGGCAGAACTTCGCCCCGCTTGAACTGGATGAAATGGCGGCGTCGGTCAGGGAAAAGGGGATTATCACGCCGCTTCTGGTCAGCCGCATAGAAGGCGGCTATCAGCTCATCGCAGGAGAACGGCGGTGGCGGGCGGCTCAGAAGGCAGGCCTTGAACGGGTACCCGTGGTGGTCAGGGATGTCACCCCCGTGGAGGCCCTTGAGCTGGCGCTCATTGAAAATATCCACCGGACGGACCTGAATCCCATCGAGGAGGCGGCTGCATACAACAACCTGATAGAACAAACCGGAATGACCCAGGAGGAACTGGCCAAAAGGCTGGGCAAAGATCGTTCGTCCGTAACCAATCTCCTGCGCCTCCTGAAGCTTCCGGCGAGCATTCAGCAGGATGTGATGGACGGGCGCCTCAGCATGGGCCATGCCCGGTTATTGGCCGGGCTCAAGGACCATCAGGTCCAGAAGGCACTGCGGAATGCCATCGTGAAGAGAGGTCTCTCTGTCAGGCAGGCGGAGGCATTGGCGAAAAAAAGGAAGACGTCTCCAGGCGTCGGTGGAAAGGGACCGTCTAAGGACCCGTATGTTCACTCTCTGGAGGACAGGCTCAAACGGTCCCTTGGCACGAAGGTCGAGATTAAAACAACGGGCGGCAGAGGCCAGATCACGGTATACTTCTATTCCGATGAGGAGTTGGACAGGCTGATGGAACTCTTTGACTGACGGTTGCGTCGTTTCCATTTCGGCTCCTCTCCCTTGGAAAGCCGCTTGATATTCTCCTTGTGCTTCCAGCAGATCAGGAGCGCCATGACCACGGAGGCGGCGACAAAGGGGGAGGGCTTCCCAAATAAGAACAGGAAGAGGGGCATGGCGCAGGCTGCGATGAGGGACCCCAGGGAAACGAAATCCCATAGGACGACAACCAGGACAAAGAGGATGAGCCCGCAGAGGCAGGATAGGGGCGACATGGCCAGGAAGACGCCCAGTGCGGTGGCCACCCCTTTGCCGCCCTGAAATCCAAGAAACAGGGGAAACATGTGACCCAACAGGGCGCATAGACCGATGCCGGCAAGGGCGATCTCATGCGCCGTGCCCGAACCGGAGGCGTAGACAGAGAAGACGACGATCGGGGCCAGACCCTTGAGCATATCCAAGATCAGGGTAATGATCCCCCATTTCATGCCGACTTCCCTGGCGACGTTGGTCGCCCCGATATTGCCGCTCCCCCGGCGGGTGATGTCAATATGGGCCACGTACCCTGCGATGAGTTTTCCAAAGGGGATGGAACCGACCATATAGGCCGCGATCGCAAAAAAAATGAACGGGTATGCCATGATCATGCCTCTCGGGATGGATGATTCCGCATTGGACAGACCCCCATTTCGTAACGGGACTTTACAGGCTTTGCCGTCTCTGTTATTTTCACTGGGTGGAGCATGCCATCCAATCGGGTGACGCTCCCCTGGATTGAAACGTGTGAAGGGTTTCATATATCTTTTTTGATTGTGTTGCAAATTCTTTTTGGGGCGCAGGCGGCGTCCGGTAGACGAGGCACGCATGAAACTGATGGTCATGGACGGACAGGGCGGCGGCATCGGGGCAGCGGTCATCAAAGGGCTGAGGCAATCGCTCGGGGTTAATCCGGAGATTTTGGCGCTTGGGACCAATTCGATCGCCACATCCAAGATGATGAAGGCAGGGGCGAACCGGGGCGGCACCGGGGAAAACGCCATCCTGTGCACCAGCCGGATCGCCGATGTGATCATCGGGCCGCTCGGGATTTTGATGACCAATGCCATGATGGGAGAGGTGACCGCTGAAATGGCTTCGGCCGTGAGTTCAAGCAGGGCCATAAAGATCCTGATTCCCCTGACCCAAGAGAGGATCAGGCTCGTGGGGGTGTCCGGGGAGCCCTTGCCCCACCTGGTGAACCATGTTGTTGAACTGGTAAAGGAGATGATGTAAAGATGTGTCAATCAACGGCCTATATTTTGAAAGACGGGAGGGAGGAGATATTTTTCGAGGACATCGAATCCCTGGAGACCAGTGGCGCCGAGGTGAAGATGGTCAGCATCTTCGGGGAGGAAAGGACCATCCGCGCCAGGCCCAGGCGGTTTTCCCTCGTGGATCACAAGATCGTTTTGGAGCCTCAATAGGAGGGTCCATGTAAAAAGTCCTTGTTACAGGAATTGAGGAATTGAGGAATTGCTGTAGCTGCTTAGCAATGCAAGTCGTTTTCGAAGGAGGTGGTGAGATGACAGCAGCGTTTGCCGATAAGATGACGTGGCTGGGGCATGACGGGTTTCGCATTGACGCGGGCAAGACGATCTATTTCGACCCCTATCAGATCACGGGGGGGCCTGTAGCGGATCTGATCCTCGTCTCCCATGAGCACTTTGACCATTGTTCGCCCGAGGATATCGCGAAAATTCAGGGGCCTGAGACCATTATCGTCACGGAAAAGGACGCCGCGAAGAAGCTTACTGGAGATATACGGGTGATGAGGCCCGGAGACGTCCTCGATCTGGGCGACGTGAAGATACAGGCCGTTCCTTCTTATAATACAGACAAGGATTTTCATCCCAGGAAGAAGGGATGGCTGGGCTTTATTGTGGAGACGGAGGGGGTCCGGGTTTACCACGCCGGCGATGCCGATTTTATCCCGGAAATGGAGGGGTTGAAGGTGGACATCGCCTTCCTGCCGGTATCCGGGACCTATGTCATGACCGCGGAGCAGGCCGTCAATGCGGCCCTTGCCATCAGGCCCAAACTCGCCATCCCGATGCATTATGGGGCGATTGTGGGGGACGCCCAGGATGCGGCCCGTTTTAAGAAGGCCCTTGAAGGGAAGGTGGATGTGCGGATCCTTGAGAAGGGGTAGCCGTCCAGGCCGCGGATTATTGTTCTTGACAAGGCGTGCTGGTTACATGTTATATGGTGCCGACACCCGGGCATGTGACCCGCATTCCGTGGTTTTCTGTCACAAAAAATAAGAAAACCTTTCTTGTCTCTTTGTGGCTCTGTGGCTTTGTGTGAGATATTTTTTTGGGTTGTGGTTTTACCACGTTAGGTTTTTGATGATATCATTAAATCAAGGAGGTGTAGAACGTGAGCGATATTCTTGCTCCTATGGGAGGAAAGGTCATCGATGTGAAGGTGAAGGTGGGCGATGCTGTGAATGAAGGGGATGAGGTCGTGATCCTCGAGGCCATGAAGATGGAACTGCCCATCGCAGCCGAGGCATCCGGAACGGTCAAGGAGGTCAAATGCAAGAAGGGCGACACGGTTGAGGCAGAGGGCGTCCTGATCGTATTGGGGTAGTGAGGCTGTCGGGAATGGCCCTGCGGGGCATCCCGGTATCGATCAATTTACGCCGGAGAGGGGATTTCTTCTCCGGCGTATTTTATTGCCCTGCCCTCGACCAAGGCCTTTATCCGCTCAGTTTGCCGCCTTTTTCGCCGCCATGCTCGCCACTGACCGGGAGATGATGCTCCCCGAAAGAGCCATCCCTAATAGAAGGATCATGAGAACTACAAAAACCCCTACAAATCGAAGCACGAGGGTCCCCATAATCCATGTCCAATTGTCTTTTGCGATAATGATGTCTGTCCCTTTTTCCCCGAGTTTTGAGACCGTGATGGAATGCCATGGCGAATTTCCATCGTCTTCGATATAGGTGGCCTCCTTCCAGTCCCTGAATTTGATATCCTTGACGTCCTTCAAGGCCTCCCTGTAAAAAGCGACGACCGCGTCATGGGACAGCCCGGTCTTCATTTCCAATCGGGCGTCGGTTTTTGTTGTTACTGTTCCCTGAGGAAGGACCGGCGCCCCGAGAAAGTCCTCAGCATGCGAGGACAGAGGCAGAAAGATCACAAGGGAGAGTATCAGCATCAATTGTTTCATGATTCATCACCTTCAAGATATAGGTTCAACGTGTGCAATCATCTCGCTATCCAGCCGAGAATACGTGTTAATCAAACATCGCGATAAACATGCCTGCTGCCGCGGCCGAGCCGATAACCCCTGCCAGGTTGGGCCCCATGGCATGCATCAGGAGGTGATTGGTCTTGTCATACTTGAGCCCCTGCACCTGGGAAACGCGCGCCGACATCGGCACTGCGGAGACGCCTGCCGACCCGATGAGGGGGTTGATCTTCTCCTTGAGGAAGAGGTTCATGACCTTTACGGTGAGGATCCCGCCGATGGTGCAGACCGCGAAGTCGATAAGGCCCAGGCCGAAGATGAAGAGGGGTTTCCAGCTCAGAAACTTGTCCGCATGCATGGTGGCCCCCACTGAAATCCCCAGGAATATGGTAACGATATTCATGAGGGATCCCTGGGCCGATTCCGTCAATCTGCCGACGACCCCGCTCTCTTTCATGAGATTTCCCAGCATGAACATCCCCATCAGGGGAATGACAGAGGGCACCAGGAGGGCAATGATGCCTGCGGTGACAAGTGGAAAGAGGATCTTTTCCTGCCTCGAGACCGGTCGCAATTGATGCATCCGAATCTTTCTCTCCTTTGCCGTGGTCATCAACCGCATGATGGGGGGCTGGATCAGGGGGACCATGGCCATATAGGAATAGGCCGCCAGGGCATTGGGGCCCAGGAGCTGGGGGGCCAGATGCTGG
>JAUPKI010000124.1 GCA_030837545.1 Thermodesulfobacteriota bacterium
TACGCCGTGATCGGCCTGGTCCTTGTGTTCCTCTTCGGGACCCGACGGCTGGTCAATGTGGACATCGGCCAGGTCTTCCGGGCGGTCAAAGACAATGACCAGGCGGTGCGGGCATCCGGGATGAACGTTTCCTATTACAAGGCAATCGCCGTGTTCGTCGCATCGGCCATGGGATGCCTGGGCGGGGCCTGCCTGGTCCATATCTATATGTGGGCCGGCATCTCGCTCTTTGCCCTCGATTTTTCCATCCTCCCGATAGCGGCCACAGTCATCGGCGGCGCAGGCACCCTGGTGGGACCGGTATTGGGGTGCATCATTCTGGTCCCCATATCCGAACTGCTTCGGGAATTCGGGACCCTGCGCATCGTTTTTTATTCCCTGATACTGGTCGGCTTTGTGGTGTTTCGGAGCGAAGGAATCATGGTCTACGGTGAACGGAAGTATCATCAGTTCCAGAGGTGGGTCAAGGTATGAGCGAAAAACCGATACTCGAAGCCAGGGAGCTCACCAAGGCATTCGGCGGCATCCTGGCCCTGAACCGCGTCAGCTTTGACGTGTATCCGGGGGAAATCCTGGGCATCATCGGTCCCAACGGTTCCGGGAAGACCACCCTGGTCAACTGTATCACCGGTTTCGTCAAGATGACCTCCGGAAACGTCCGGTTCAAGGGAAAAGATATTACCCGGAAACCGGCCCACAAGATTGCGGATATGGGGGTCACCCGGACCTTTCAGATTATGCGGCCCTATTACTCCCTTCCTGCTTACAAAAACCTGGTGATCCCGCTCTTTTCTCCGCGGGCCAGACGGACCGGTGGATGGAGGGGCGGGGGCAAGTTGGGAGATCGCAATACCGTCGGCATCGACATTTTGGAAGAGATCGGATTTGAGCGGGACTCCTACGTCCCCTACAAGATGGCCTCTACCCTTCCCACGGGATACCTGAAACGGCTGGAACTGGCCCGCTGCCTGGCCGTTAAGCCCGAGCTGATCTTGTGCGACGAGGTCTTCTCAGGACTCAGCATGAGCGAGATCGCCAGCATGGTCCCCCTTATTGAACGACTTCAGATGGACGGGATCACCCTCATTATGATCGAACACAGATTAAGAGAGCTGTTCCGTGTGGCCAACCGGGTAATGGTCCTCAACTTCGGTGAGAAACTCGTGGAGGGTACCTCTGACGAAGTAATGGCCGACAAGAGCGTCAAAGAGGCCTATTTCGGATCGGAAGAGGTGGAGGAGGTCATGACCTATGCTTGATGCAGCCGACCTGATGGTCTTCTACGAGAACATGCTGGCCCTCAACAACGTGCATATCAGGTGCAAGGATAAGGAGATCGTGGGGGTTTTCGGGGCCAACAGCGCGGGCAAATCCACCCTGATGTATACCATCTCCGGGATCATGGAGGATATCCGGAAAAAGGAGCTGATGGCGGGGGGTGAACGGATCACGGTCCTCGGGAATATCACTTACATGGGCGAGAATATCATGGGGCTCAAGCCGAGCCGGCGGGCCAGAAAAGGGATTGTTTTGTGTCCCGAGCGGCGCAGGATATTCAGTGAGAGCAGCGTCCTTGAAAATCTCCGGATCGGCGGCTACCTGGCCACGCCGTCCCAGGCCAAAGCGACCCTGGATTATGTGTTTCGGTTGTTCCCGGCCCTGGACCGGCTCAAGAAACGGATCGGCGGCTTTCTGAGCGGGGGCGAGCAGCAGATGCTGGCCATTGGCAGGGCATTAATGGCCCAACCCAAGCTCCTTCTCTTGGACGAACCGTTGATGGGCCTCAGCCCTTTGATACAGGCCACATTGGTCCGCGCCACCCGGGTGATCCGGGATGAGACGTCCATTTCCATCATGGTGACGGAGCAATATGCGAGGCCGGTTTTTCCGATCGTGGACTATGCCTTTATCCTCGAAAACGGGGCCGCCGTACTGGAAGGGACCCGGGATGAGTTGATGGACAATCCGGATGTCCGATCGGCCTATTTCGGGGTATAAAAATGAACCATTTGGGGATTGAGGAATTCAGGGATTTAGGAATTGCGGGATTGGGAATTTTTGGAATTGGAACATGCCGGAATGCTTAAGGATGGGCTGGTCGATGCAATTTTTTTACCTTGCGCCTTGCGCCTAACGCCTTGGGCCTTCGCCTTCGAGGGATTATGAGCAGAAGCCAGGATGATTGGGAAAAGGAAGTGACCTTTACCCGGTTCGATCGGATGAGCGAGAAGTATCCGAACAGGACCGCCATCGTGTACCTGGGGGAGCGATTCACCTACGCCCGACTGCGGGATCTGAGCGAGCGTTTCGCCGGCGCCCTGGCGGAGATGGGGGTCAAGAAGGGCGATCGGGTCATGATCTATGTTTCCAATTGTGCCCAATGGGTGATCGCCTTTCTGGGCATCCAGAAGCTGGGGGCCGTGCTGGTTCCAGTTTCTCCCATCTACACATCGTTTGAAATCGAATATATGATCAAGGATGCGGGCGTGGAGACCGTCATATGCCTGGATACCAACTTCTGTTACATCCAGGAAACGTTTTCCACAACCGGGCTGAAACGCGCCATCGTCACCAATCTGGTGGATATCCTGCCTTTTTGGAAACGATATTTGGGCGTTCTCTTCGACAAGATCCCCAATGGAAAGGTGGACAAGGACAAACGGGTCTACTCCTTCTCATCCCTCCTCAAGCATGAGCCTTTCAGAGAGAAGGTCGAACTGGATCCATGGAAGGATCTTGCCTATATCCTTTTTACCGGAGGGACCACCGGATTTCCAAAGGGGGTGCCGGGCAACCATATCGGGATGACCTCCTATGTCAACGACGTGACCGAAGATGTGGCGGGAGAGCACCTGAAGGAAGGACAAGATGTCTATATTGCGGTGAACCCCCTGTTCCACATCATGGCCCTGGGCCTCTTTATGGCCCTCGGTTTGAACAAGGGAAATAAGACCGTGCTGATGCCCATGCCCCAGGTGGACGCCATTCTCGAATCCATTCAGCGCTACGGGGTCCGCTGGCTACTGGGCGTGCCCGCGCTTTACCGGATGATACTGGAAAACGATCGACTGGATCAATACGATCTGAGTTCGCTGAGATACTGCTATTGCGGGGGGGACATGCTTCCCCTGGAGGTCTTTAAACGCTGGCACGACCGCACCGGGTTCCCCATTTATCAGGTCTACGGGTCCACAGAGGCAGGGCATGTGACCTACAGCCGCATCGACAGGGAGCTGAAGCCGGGGGGCATCGGCCTTCCTCTCAAAAGCAGGGAGTGTATCGTCGTCGATCCGGAGACCCTGGAGAGGGTGCCTCAGGGGGAAAGCGGCGAGCTTCTGGTGACCTCTCCCTATACCTTGAAAACCTATTGGAACAAGCCGGAGGAGACCAAGCAATCCTACGTGAACATTGACGGCAAGAACTATTATCGGATGGGAGACTTTGTCAAAGAGGACGCGGGTGGGGAACTGATCTATGTGGAGAGATCCGCGGACATCATCAAGCACAAGGCCTACCGGGTCTCTGCATCCGAGGTGGAGGCCATTCTGCAAAACCATCCCACGGTCGTGGGGGCCTGTGTCGTCGGGATTCCTGATCCCAAGGTAGGCGAGCGTATCAAGGCCATCGTGGTTCTGAAGCAGGATGCCAGGGGTGTGGGCGGCGCGGAACTGATCCGCTGGTGCCGGGATCACCTGGCCTCCTACAAGGTGCCGGGCTATATTGAATTCCGGGATATGCTTCCCAAATCCAAGGTTGGAAAGCTTCTCAGGCGTGAAATCAGGGATGAAGAGCGCCGGCGGCTTCAAAAAGAAAAGAAGAAGGCATGAGGCATTTTTGTCTTGAACCATGGATGAAATTCAAAAAGGAGTGTTCGCATCATGGGGGAAAGTCCGCTGAACCATACGCGCATTCTGGCCGTGGACGACGAACCGGATGTTCTCGAAACCCTCAAGGAACAGCTTGAGGAATATGACGGCATCCTCATCGATACAGCGACCGATTACAGCCAGGCCTATCATTTGATCCGGTCCTGGACCTACGATCTGGTGATCCTGGATATCATGGGCGTTCGCGGATTCGATCTGCTCAACGCATCGGTATCCCTCGGCTTCCCGACAGTGATGCTGACAGCGCACGCCCTGAGCCCGGAAGCCCTCAAGAAGTCCATCGAGATGGGCGCACGCGCCTATGTCCCCAAGGAAAAGCTGGGCGAGATCGCCCCGTTTCTCGAGGATGTGCTCACCCTCAGCCACAAGCCCGGTTGGCAAAACCTCTTCAAGCGGTTGGGCGGCTTTTTTGACAGCGCCTTCGGCTCCGAATGGCAAAAGGACCAAGAGACCTTCTGGAAGGAAGTAGAATCCGGCCATTACGAACCCAGGCCGCTCATTTTTAAGAAATAATTTTCCCGAACCTCCCCCCGTCCAGTCTCATAGATCCCATTGCCCGTCACTCGCCTCCGGGAAAACTTCCTGCGACGGATGGGGATATCTTGTGTAAGCGAGACCTCAGCGCCTGCCGGTTGTTTTCCCTTGCTATGAATCCCTTAATTTCTTATAGTCCTTGGTGCTGAACAAGCATCTCTCTGCAATTTGCAGAGAACAATAGGTGTCTTATTGGAGCAACCTTGAACCTCTGAACCCGGGAACGGGGACAAGTTCTTTGTGCCTTCGTGGCTTTGTGTGAGACATTTAGTTTAGGAGGACGATATGGAAAAAATAGAGGTGATTGCGGCACGCGAGATACTGGATTCCAGGGGCAATCCAACGGTAGAGGTGGAGGTCGGGCTGAGCGACGGGAGTTTTGGAAGGGCCGCGGTCCCTTCGGGGGCTTCCACCGGTAAATACGAGGCCGTGGAGCTGCGCGATAAAGGGAAGAAGCGATATGGGGGCAAGGGGGTTGAAGAGGCCGTCAAAAACGTGAACAGGATCATCGCCCCCGCGATCGTCGACATGGAGGCCACGGATCAGCGTCTCATCGACAAGACCTTAATCGAGCTGGACGGGACCCGCAACAAGGGCAAGTTAGGGGCCAATGCGATCTTAGGGGTTTCCCTGGCTGTTGCAAGGGCGGCTGCTGATTCCCAGTTCATGCCCCTCTACCGCTACATCGGGGGAACCAACGCCTGCCGCCTCCCCATGCCGATGATGAACATCCTCAACGGCGGGGCCCATGCGGCCAACAATGTGGACATGCAGGAATTCATGATCATGCCGATAGGCGGCAAGACATTCAGAGAGGCCCTGCGGATCGCCGTCGAGGTTTTTCATGCGCTGGCCGGCGTCCTGAAAAGCAAGGGCTTCAGCACCGCCGTGGGCGACGAGGGTGGATTCGCGCCCAACCTGAAATCGGACGAAGAGGCCATTGAGATGATCCTGGCCGGCATCAAGGCCGCAGGCTATACGGCCGGCAAAGACGTGGTCCTCGCCCTGGACCCGGCCTCCTCTGAATTCTACGAGAAGGGCAACTATGTGTTCAAGAAGTCGGATCGATCCGTGAAGAGCGGGGGGGAGATGATCCAGTTATACCAGGACTGGATCGACCGCTTTCCGATTTGTTCCATTGAGGACGGACTCTCAGAAAGCGACTGGAAGAACTGGACCGAGATGACCGCCAGGTTGGGGGATCGGCTCCAGATCGTGGGGGACGACCTCTTTGTCACCAACACCCAGCGGATTGCCAAGGGGATCAAGGAAAAGGCGGCCAACGCAGTCCTCATTAAACTGAATCAGATCGGGACCCTGACAGAGACATTGGACGCCATCCAGATGGCCCACACCGTCGGATGGCATACGGTGATCTCGCACCGGTCCGGCGAGACCGAAGATACCTTTATTGCCGATCTGGCCGTTGCCGCCAACACCGGGCAGATAAAGACCGGGTCCCTGTGCAGAAGCGAACGGATTTGTAAATACAACCAGCTTCTGAGGATAGAGGAGGAGTTGGGCGAGGCTGCAACGTTCGGCTGGGAATCGGTAAAATAATTCAGGGCAAAATGAGTGTTCAGGATAAAAGGGGCCTTAGCAACGAGTATCCAGGCTCACATGAGAAGCGGATAGGGTGATTGACCCAACGAGGGCCTACCCGGCAGGGCGCACACAATCACAAACCCAATAAACCCAAAGAATTCAACAAACCCAACGAACTCAACGAACTCCAGCAACCCGTTTCACACAAGGAAGACATAAATGGCGTACGATGCGAGTAAAGACCAGGTACTGGATACCTGGGAAAACGAGGAAACCGGACTTCAGATCTCCATATGCCGGTATGGCGAGGGCGAGCCAAAGTTGCAGATAGGTCCCCGGACGTATACCAAGAAGGATGGCGCCAAATCGGCCACCAAAACGGGGAGGCTCAGCATGGCCGACGTGCTCTGGCTGGAGGAGATACTGGAAGAGGTCAAGGAAAAGATGAAGCGGCATTTCCTGGCAGACGGATAGGCGCTAACCGGATGCCACCTCATCGGGTCATCGGGTCTCGCGTTTGACGGCTTCGGCGATCTGCGTGCAGTACTTTTTCGTGATCTGCGGGGTGGGCCCCTCAACCATTACTCGACAAAGGTTCTGAGTGCCCGAATACCGGACCAGCACCCGGCCCTCGTGGCCCAGTGCCGCCTCTGCCTCAACGATGGCCGCCGCGACCCGGGGAAGGGTTGAGATAGCCGGCTTTCGCTCGACATCCACGTTGATGAGCGCCTGCGGGTAAACCGTCATCATGTCTGCCAGTTCCGAAAGGGGCTTGTTCTGCCTCAGCATGGCGGCGATCAGTTGGAGGCCCGCGATGATGCCGTCGCCGGTGGTGTGATGTTCCAAAAAAATCAGGTGACCTGAGTCTTCGCCCCCCACAACAGCCCCCAACCGCTTCATATCCTCGACCACATAACGATCCCCGACCCGTGAGGCGTGGTGTCTTACCCCATATTTCCTGCATGCCGCGGCAAATCCCAGGTTGCTCATGACCGTGCTCACCACCTGATCGTTCTTCAGCCGACCCTGCGCTTTCAGGTCTAATGCGCAAACGAGCATGCTGCGATCGCCGGTGATCGCCCGTCCGGTCTCATCTACCGCGATCAAACGATCGCCGTCGCCGTCAAAGGCCAGCCCGATGGCGGCCCCGCGCCGACTCACATGTCTCTGCAGGTCCTGGGTAAACTGCGAGCCGCAGCTCAGGTTGATATTCGTGCCGTCGGGACGGTTGTGGAGGATGTCGACATTCGCCCCCAATGATGCAAAGAGGGCCGGTGCGGCCTGAAAAGTGGCGCCGTTGGCCGTGTCCAAGACGATCTTCATCCCCTTCATGCACAGGTCTCCTGGAAAACAGGATTTAAGAAAATCCACGTACATATCCAGGGCCCCTTCAAGGGTAGTAACCTGGCCCATGTCCCTGGCCGGCGGCGTCATGTCCATGAGCTGACCGTTCAGGACAAGCGTTTCGATGGATTCCTCCTGCGCGTCCGACAGTTTGAAGCCGTTGCCGGAAAAGACCTTGATCCCATTGTCCTCATAGGGGTTGTGCGATGCAGAAATCACGATGCCGGCATTCGCGGCCATGGATCGACAAATGGAGGCAACCCCCGGAGTCGGCAGCACACCCGTCAGATAAGCCTCGCCGCCCATGGAGGCGATGCCCGCTGCCAGCGAATGCTCCAGCATAGGCCCTGAAATGCGGGTATCCCTGCCAATGATAATCCTGGGTCTTGTCCCCTTCCCTTTCATGAGATGGGCAACGGCCTGGCCCACGGAAAAGGCCGTCATCCCGTCCATGGGGTAGCGGTTGGCATCACCCCTGATGCCGTCGGTTCCGAATAATGTGCCCATAGGACTCCTTCGTCGATCGGGTGGATCCGGGATCATTTTTTGAAGAGACGCAACGCTGGCAGCATGTCAGCGGTTTTTCGGCACAATTCATGGACAATCGCGTCCAGCCAGAGCGTGCCCTTTTCGCAAAGGATGGCGGGCAGCCCTCGAATGAGACCCACATGGTCCGAACCCTGCGCCTTCATTCGATCGTGAAACCCCTCCAGAAACGCTTCCCGATCGTCCCTCCCGGCCGCGGCGGCCATATCTGAGTCAAACAGGTCGCAGACCGGATGGATATTCCGGTACAATTCAAGCTTCCCTGCCCTGCCTCTCTCGTTATCGTCCGCCGCCTCAATAGAGCGCGGCATCTTCTCCGCTACGGCCTTGAGCCTGTGAATACGTTCCTTTTTTGCCGCGGCCAGTTTATCAAGCGCCCCGGCATGGATGAATTCCCCCAGTTCATATCCGCTGAGGGTCTCTTTTCGGACGTGGATATACCATTGTTCCAATGCAGTTAGGTTGGCCAGATAACGGATGTTGCTTTCCACGATTCGAGAAAGGCCTGCGTAAAAATCGCGGACAAACGGAAAGGTCCCACTTTGAAAGGCCTTTCCGGCGATCAGATTGCCGCTGGTCAATACGTCCTTGCGAAGAATGGTGCCAGCGGAGACGACATTGCCGTAACTGACCCGCAAGGGTCCCACCGCGCCCCCCTGCCCGCCCAGGAAAATCGCCGGTTGATTGAGCATGACGCCCTTCGGCACATCACCGAAAAGAGAAGCGGTGGCCTTGTCCCCGTCAGGCGAAAAATTGAAGTGGATATAGGAACTTCCCACCTCGCTGTGGTCTTTCAGGCTGGTGCCCCCGGCCATGAGGCAGTCGCAGAAATTGATGAGACTGCCAAGGGTGACAAAGGGAAACAGGATCGTCTGCTTCAATCCGACACAGTGCGCGCAACTGGCCTCTTCTTCCAGGATGCACCCTTCCCGCACATGCGCACCCGATCCCGCGGCCGCCTTTTTTAAAAAAACCGCCTGATGGAAGTATCCGCCCCTGAGCTGCACCTCTGGACCGATCTGACAATCTTCTATGGTGACAGGTCCTTCACAACCCATCTGAACACCCGATGAGATGACGGTTTTTCCGCCACGGATGCGACAGCCGGGATAGATCGTCACACCGTTTCCCGAGATCCGGCCGATCTCCACGTCATCCCCGATGTCAACCGTCAAGGGGTTGGGCATCTCCACCCCCTTCTCCATGAGCTGAAGGATCTTTTCCTGATTTCTCGGTGTCAAGTCCAAGGCTGCCTCCCTGATTGGGGCGAACTGAAACGGGTCTGTCATCCACAGTTCCCGGGGTCCAATAGCACATGCTGCCGTCTGAATTCTTCAGAGTCGGTCATCGACGATTTTATACAGACATTTATGATGTTCGTCAAACAGCTTTATCGCCTCTTGCCCATCCCTTTGGAAGGGATCCCGTCGTTGACAGGCTCCTTCCCTATTTTCTTGACCTCCGATCAGAATCTTGGCACTATTCGAAATAAACAACCGTCCATGTCCCTGTCCCGTGGGTAACCCATGAAGAACCTGAACATCATCATTATCACCGGCCTCTCCGGCTCCGGACGGAACACCGCTATCAACGCCCTTGAAGACGCCGGCTATTTCTGTGTCGACAATCTGCCGGTCCTGCTCCTCCCCAAATTCCTGGAGCTACGTTCCGGGAGCGTATCAGAGGTCCAGAAACTCGCCTTCGGGATGGACCTCAGGCAAAAGGAGTTTGTCAGGAATTACAGGGAGGTCTTTTCCATGTTGCGCAGGGAGGGGTATCGCTTCACAATGCTTTTTCTGGAAAGCTCAGAAGAGGTCCTGGTGAAACGTTTCAGCGAAACCCGGCGACAACACCCGATTTCAGATGGCAGAAATCTTCTGGAAAGCATCAGGTCCGAAAAGGAACAGTTACGGGGGCTCAAGGAAATCGCCGACAAAATCATCGACACATCCAATCTGACGGTTCACCAATTGAAAGAGGTTATCCTTCAACAGGTGGAGGAGGGCGTCGAGAGCGAAAGGATGCGGGTCTCGGTTGTCTCCTTCGGTTTCAAGTACGGCATCCCTTTAGAAGCAGACCTGATGATGGACGTCCGGTTCATCCCCAACCCTTACTTCATCCCCGAATTAAAGAAACTGGATGGAACGGATGAGAGAGTGCAGCAGTTTGTCGTCAAATGGCCGGAAACCCAGGTTTTTATGGAAAAATATCTCGGACTCCTTGACTACCTCCTTCCTCTATATGAGAGGGAGGGGAAATCCTATCTGATGATCGCAGTAGGCTGCACAGGAGGTCGCCACCGGTCGGTGACCATCGCCCAAGAAATCTTCGCGCATCTCAAGACTCGAAAGGATCGCGTCCTGCTGCAACACCGGGACATTGAGCTTACCGCCGCCTGAGCATCACCCCAGGCGCCCGTTCTACTCGAACTCCTCCGATTCCTCTGCGGGATAAAAAAGATACTGATATTCCTCCCGGATCTTCTGCGGGTCTGCTGAAAGAAGGTACTCCTCAGCCTCCCTCCGAAAAAGCCTGGCCTGGTTCTCCAGCGTATTCAGCCTTTGTGTGATCCCTTTTCCCCGAAGCAGTTCCTTGATCGTACAGAACAGATCTTCGCTTCCATAAAGGAGCGCGCCTTCATCGAGAATCTTACAGGCCACCATATGTTTGAAGGTGTCGAAACGGATCTGCTCCCGTACACGGGCCATGTCTTTTACAACATAATCTATTTCCTCTCTCAGGTGGGGCGTCATGAGAAGACTCTGTTTTTCAGCGTAGATCATGGCATCGAGTTCCTCCATCACGTCCTTTGGAAAGAGATCATCCACCACAACCACGATGTCCATATCCGATCCTCTGACCAGTTTGTGGGTGCTCCTCTCAGGGCGGGGAACATCGTGGGCCATGTTATAGACCACGTCTCCCGCAATCATGATACAGGCGTGTCGGCCCAGGAGGTCGCGGTTCTCCAGCCGGTCCGCCACTGCTGAAAAAATACCATAGGCCAGCTCCGACTTGGACCGGGTCACCTGCTCGATGTGCAGGCGGATCTCACCTCCCCTTTGAAAGGTCGCATCGGGGTCCTCAGCCAACCCGATCACCGAATAGGTCAGGAATTCCCGCAAAATGGAAGGAGAGAGCCGGGCAAAGCCCTCGATCCTCCGATCCAGTCTCAGGTATCGGGGGCCGATGGTCTGGATGGAAAGATCCCTGGAAAGCATGCAGTGCCGCCACACCAGGAACATGTCCGCATGGATCGTCTCCAGCAGCTCAGATCCGGTCAACGGTCCCTGTTCTCTGATTACCCTTGCAATGTCTCTTTCCATGCCCATGATGACAGACCTTTCAACTTACCAAAACGCATCGGGCTGATACTCCATGAAGAGCCGGTAGAAGGCTGCCACCACCAGAGAGTGGGAGATCTCTCCCTCCCGGATCAGGCGGGGAATGGCGCTCAGGGGCCTTGTGAGGACCTCGATGTCTTCCCGATCGTCCTGGTGACGCGCCCCTGAAAAGACCACATCCCTGGCCAGGAACGTGTAGCAGCGATTGTTTAAAATGGCCGGATTGGGGTGGACCCAGCCCAGAGGCAGGGTCTCCCCGGCTACATAGCCGGTCTCTTCCAGCAGCTCCCTTCCGGCCGCATCTTGGGGCGTATCTGAATCCTCCACAAGTCCGCCGGGGATTTCCAGGGTGACCGACCGTGTGCCGTGCCGATACTGGCGCACCAGGACAACCTCCTCTGTCGGGGTCAACGGGATGACATTGACCCAGGATGACGATTCCAGGATAAAAAACGGGTGGGTCATGCCGGTTCGAGGGGATACGGCCTGGTCTGTGCGGAGGCTGAAGACCCGATAGGACCTATCCCACGTGCTGGCAACAACCTTCCACGGTCTTGGGAGCATGCTGGTTTCTCCTTCACATCTTGTTGGGGGGTTGACTCCTCGAACCCGTCTCAGTGAAAAAACGGTCGATGTCTGACAGATCATGGGTCACGGGGATAGGCGGAAGACTCTCCAGGAAAAAGCGACCATAGCGGCTGGTCAGGATCCGGACATCCAGAATTGAGAGGATCCCTCGGTCGGATCCGTTTCTGATCAACCGCCCAAGACCCTGTTTCAACGTGATAATGGCCGAAGGCACCTGGTATTCCATAAAAGGATTCCCGCCCTGGCTGCGGATGGCGTCAATCCTGGCAGACACCACAGGATCGCCAGGCGAATCAAAGGGGAGCTTGTCGATGATGAGGCAGCTCAGGGACTCGCCCGGCACATCCACCCCCTGCCAGAATGCGCCGGTGGCTAAGAGCACCGAATGGACGTCCTCTCTAAATCTTTCCAGCAGGATGGAACGGGGCGCATCGCCCTGTCTGTGGACCTCATAGGGAATTTGCCCTTTCAGGATCTCGTACACGACGTCGAGGTTGTGATAACTGGTGAAGAGGATCAGCGCCCTCCCCCGTGTCCGTTCAAGGATCCGAATGATCTCCCGAGCAACGTCACGACCGAAGTGAGGCGCATTCGGGGGTGAGAGGCGTCTGGGGATGTAAAGAAGGGCCTGGGTTTCGAAATCGAAATGAGACGGACAGACCTCCTGAAGGGTTGCCTTCGGGAGCCCCAGGCGTGTGCGGATATAATCGAATGTCCCTTTTGTAGTTAGGGTTGCGGAGGTAAAGAGCGTGGCCTGGATCGCACCATAGAGAAGGGCATTCATCGATTCAGATATGTCGAGCGGCGATGCGTGAAGCATCAGGCTCATTTTTCGCTTCTCATACCAGTTGAGCCAGTTCCCGTCCCGTTTCCTGAGGATTTCCTCCAATAGTCGGCTCATTTCCCTCGCCCTGTCCAGAATGGGCCGCAACTGTGGGTCATCCTTGAGATCCGGATCCCCCCACACATCTCTGAGTCCGCGGCTGATATCACGTCCCGGCCCCTGACTCAGCTTCAGCAGGAACTCCGGGCCAACCCGTCCCTTTTCCTCGTAGGCATCAAATTCCCCCTTCAGACGTTCTGATCCAGCTTGTACGGCATCAAGCCGCCTGTCCAGCTTACCCCTCCTGTCCGTGCCGCGAAGATTCGCCGCCCCCTTTCTTAAATCACCCACCAGATCCGTGATCTGACGGGTGCTTAGGCTCTCGCCAAAATAAGCGGTGGCAATCTCCTCGATGGTGTGGGCCTCATCAAAAACGGCCGCCTGGAACCGGGGGATGATCTCCCCGAAACCGGCCATCTTCACCTTCAGGTCGGCAAAGAAAAGATAGTGGTTGACAACGATGATACGGGCCTTGGCGGCCCTGCTGCGCAGCCGACCTAAAAAGCACTCCTCAAGACAGGGGCAGTTCGACCCGAGGCACTGCTCCGATGAAGAAGAGATGGAATACCATAACATATCATCGTCGCTGAGCCAGGGGATCTCTCCCCGGTCGGCATAGGTGGTCCTCTTGAGCCATGCCTCGATTCGGCGGATCTTTTCCGTCTGGGATGTCTTCAAAAAGGAGGCCTGGGAGCTATACTGGCGGTACCGGTGAAGGCAGAGATAGTTTTCCCTCCCCTTCATCATGACAGCATCGATGTCAAGCCCGGTGGACTTGCGCAGGAGGGGGATATCCTTGAAAAAGATCTGCTCTTGAAGGTTTTTGGTGCCTGTGGAGATGACGGTCTTTTTGCCGCTGAGGAGGACTGGGACCAGATAGCCGAAGGTCTTGCCGGTTCCGGTTCCTGCCTCGATCAGGGCGGGCATGTTCCTGCGGATCGCCTCTTGTGCAAGACGCGCCATTTTAAGCTGAGAAGGCCGGAACTCAAAACCCTGGAGCGATCGGGCCAATATCCCGTCAGGCCCCAGGATGCCCTCAACGGTGTCGGGTGGCTTGGGCATAGAGTGATAATTGAAAACGGCAAAATAATTTAGGACAAAAAATTAAAAAAATAACGGGTTAGGCGAATCGAGCAAATCACGGGCCAATCACCAATCACCAATCGTCAATCCTCAATCACAAAAAAGGCACCCCGTCTCCCTGTGGACGCGGTGCCTCTTATAAATTCGTTTTGACGGATTACAGCTTCGTGACGTTTTTGGCCTTAGGTCCTCGGTCGCTTTCTTCAATCTCGAAGCTCACCCTGTCGCCTTCATTGAGCGTTTTGAACCCGGACATATTGATCGCCGAGTGGTGAACAAACAGGTCCTGACCGTTTTCCTGCTCAATAAACCCAAACCCTTTTCTTTCACTGAACCACTTCACAACTCCTTCTCCCAAAGTGCCGACCTCCTTTCTCATAATTTGTTGTATGGTCCCAAGCCCAAGGTCGCCACTCTGGCAAAAGAAAATGATGCTTCAGAGTAAACCCGACCCGCAAATGAAGCCAGGCCATAAATAATGCAATATCGTATTATACAGTTTTGTCGGGGGTCAAGGAAAAAAACGCCATTATCTGACGGGGGCGCCGTCTGCACCCTTTTTTTCGGCCTCTTTTTCAAGCAACTGCTCCAGGGCAGTAAAAAAGGCCTGATGTTGCCACTCCGGGATCGTGAAGACCCAGGGTTTCAGGCGCTCATTTTGTTCTGTTGCCTTGACCGGTCCTTCCTCCCCCCCCTTTTCCCTAACAGGCGCCTCCTTTTCCGTCGCAGCCGCCTGATCGCCCTCCTTTTCTGGAAGTCCGGGGGCCTCATAACCCGCCTCCACCCTGATGCGGCAGGGAACGGTCGGCGAACAGGCCTTGCCGGTATACAGATGATAGACCCGCCCGTCAAACAGCGTGTAATCCAGTCGCACAGAGGCGTCGGTCGCAGTCGATTCCGGAGAGGCCGAGGAGACCTCCACATCATCGATCTTGAGAGAGGAGAGGGCATTCGACAATCGGGTGAGAGATGAGATCTTGATAGACCGGTCTGTTTTGGGCTCGATCAACGCGAAATCCTTCCCCTTTGAAGGACGCTCGAACCTATAGCGCACGGGGGTCTCCCCCGGCCCCAGGCACGTGATTTTCCGAATTTCCCCGGCATCCACGTGAACCGGGCTCTTTTCCAGCCAGTTGGAAGGTCCGCTTTCGAAAGGAGACAGGATCTTATCGATCAGGCAGACATCGGGGGCCTTGCTCAGCATCACGTACTGGCCATCCGGAGGGCCTTTCCGCTGGTCTCTGTTCCTGGTCTTGCCCAGGACCATGTCGAGGACGGGCTTCCCCGCCTTGTCCGTCATCCGGATCCGGGTCCCTTTCTCTTCTTTCGAGGCATCGGCGTCATCGGGAGATTTCAGGGAAAGACGCCTCAAGACCTTGTCCGAGGCGTCGAATTTCCGTCCTACCTTGACCTCCTTGAGGGTCCTCACCAGCTCGGAGATCCTGGCGAAATCCGCCGGGTAGCCGAAACGCTCTTCCACGATCCAGGCGTCGGCCGCCTTCTTCAAAGAGACGGCAGCGGTCGGCGTCTTGATGACAATGGAAGCGATGTCGTTGGCCGGAAGCTGTTCTATGAAATAGGCGCCCATCTCTCCCGATGAGGAACGCGTATCCCGTGAATGGATGATGAGGGCCCCCGCCCCTGCGAGGACCCCCAGGATGATCAATAGAATCACAAGGGTCTTCGGTTTCATTTTCTCCTGATCTTCCTCTGTTTATAGATGGCAAAGACAATTCCTATGATGGAGACCAGAAGCGGCATCAGGAATATGTTGATCCCTTTGAGTGTCGCGCCCAGGTCCTCGATCTCGGCGCGAAGGTTTTTTCGAACCTCTTTCAGTTGCCGATTGATCTTCTGCCGCTCCTCCTTGAATCGGGAGATCTCTGCCTCCTGCTCGGGGCTGATGATCATCTTCTGGGAACCCTCTTTCTGGGTTTCAAGCTGACGCAGCTTCTGGTTGGTCTCATCTATCCGCTGAACCAGCTCCTTCTCCTTTGAGAGCCAGCGTTCCTGTGCCTTTCTTTTCAGCTCCAGGACCGCAGTAAAGGGTCTTTCCAGTTTCCCCCGGGACCTGAGCCCGATCAGATCGTCGCTCCCTGTGAGGATCTCGGAGGCATTCGAGAGAAAGTTGAGGTTGTCGTTGAACATCTGTGAAATGGGCATTCCGAAAAAATTGCTCCGCTGCACATAAAACTGGTCGGCCAGCATATCCGCATCCGATACAACGATAACGGTCGATCCCTTTTTCCCCTCGGTGAGATGGGGGCCTTTCGGGGGCTCAGGGGATTTGGCCTCAGGGTCCTCTGATTTGGGAGGGCCTTCGGGAAATGCGGTCTTGAACGTGCCCCGCAGTCGCACCGCGATGTTGAACGGTTTTCCTGTTGGCGCGAACCCCTTTTTGACGGCCTCCACGCCCAGGAATGCATTGAACGCCTCGGTCAGGGCGGCGTTCGTGCTGGAATCCACCAGCGGCTCAAATTCATGGTCCGTGTCCCCGGTCTTCTCAATCGCCCCGGCCACCGGAAAGAGCATGCTCTCCAGCCCTGCGGTGACAACGTCCTTCCGATTAAAGGCCTCGCCCCTGGCCGATACCATCAGGGGATTGTCCTCGGTGCTGTTGCTCCCGGTCCTGACCCGGGTCGGCTGGCCGAAATCGGCCACGGCCTTGGCCGGATTCATCGATATGCCCCATGCCTTGAAGACCTTATCCAAGGAAGCGCCCGAGGACCGCATGAACTGCTGCTGTCCCTGTTCCCGGTCTGAAACGCACAGGGGGTCCACAAAGATGAGGGCGTTCCCGCCCGACAGGACATACTGATCGATCGCATATTCCAATTGGGGGGTGATGTTCTTAGGATACACAATCAGGAGGAGATGGAGAGACGGATCTATCTGCTGAACCAACGGGCTGACCTCCCTGACATCATAGATCTTTTTCATC
Source organism: Thermodesulfobacteriota bacterium (assembly GCA_030837545.1). Lineage (GTDB taxonomy): Bacteria > Desulfobacterota > DSM-4660 > Desulfatiglandales > Desulfatiglandaceae > AUK324. The sequence continues at coordinate 16,696 of JAUPKI010000124.1, forward strand.
TCCGTGATGAACAGCCATTCCTCCCCGGGGGCCTGGCCCGGCATAGCCCTCCCCTTGGTCCCGAAGACCGGAAGGCTGCTGATAATGCCGACCACCTTTTTTTCCGTCGTCTGGAGGCCCTGGATGATGCTGGTGAGATCGTATTCCAGCGTCTGCTCCTTGGCCGGATCCAGCCATGAAATGACGTCCTCCTTGTCCAGAGAAAGAAATACCAGACCACAATAGATATTCCCGGCCGACGTCCTCATCGGCTCGACGCCATACTTCTCGGCCCATTCCTCCTCGTCTGAGTCGGGTTTCGGGTCCACCATCTCCACCTTGATCCGGCCTTTGGCCCCCTGCCGGTATTCGGAGAGAAAATCCTCCACATGTTTTGCGTAGACCTTGATGTTGGCCGGGATGTCGGGATTGCTCTTGGAGTAGAAGAACTTGAGGGTGACCGGCGCTGTCATGGTGGAAAGGATATGCCGCGTCCCTTCAGAAAGGGAGTAGGCATTGTCTTCCGTGGCATCCCATCGAATCGTTGCATACGACACGATGATGTTGATAAAGATCACGACAAGGAACAGGATCGCCAATCCTGTAACCGATAAGAGCGCCTTCTTATAATCGTAGCCTTTCCCTGTTGCCATTGTCAGCGCCTCCTTCAACTTGCCCTGCGGTTTTGCAGGATCACCCCGTTTGCAAAGAGCATGAAAAATACGACGGACACAAAATAGCAGAGATCACGCAGGTCCAGAACCCCCCGTTCCATGGATGCGAAATGGGGCATGAAGCCGAATCCGGAGACCACATCCACCATCCAGACAGGGGCCCATCCTGTCAGGATATCCGTTACCGGCGGCCACCCGGCCAGTACCAGAAACAGGCAGATGACCACGGAAAGAATGAAGCTGATCACCTGGTTTCGCGTCATGGCGGAGGTCATGCACCCCACGCTCAGGTAGGCCCCGGCCATCAGGAAGCTCCCGAAGTAGCCGCACACAATAGCGCCCATATCCGGGTCGCCTAAGTAGGCGACCGTCAGGACCATGGGGAAGGTCAGCGCCAGCGCCGCCCCGATGAACAGCCATGCAGCCAGGAATTTTCCCACAATGACCTGGACAAGGGTGACCGGGAGGGTCAGGATGAGTTCAAGGGTCCCGGTGCGGCGCTCCTCGGCCCACAGCCGCATACCCACGGCAGGCACCAAAAAGAGGAATATCCAGGGATGCCACTCAAAAAAGGCCCGCAGATCCGCCTGGCCGCTCTCATAGAAATGGCTCAGGGAAAAGGTGAAAAAGCCGCACAGCATTAAAAAAATGACGATAAAGACATAGGCCACCGGCGACCCGAAGTATCCGCCGAATTCCCGCATCAGGATCCCCGAACTGTTCCTCACAAAATCATTCATCGCGCCCTCGTATAGATCGTGTCAACTGAGACAACTATCCAACCCGGTCCGTTGAAAAATCCGGCCGGGTGACCATCCGAAAGACCTCATCCAGCCGTCCCTTTTCCATAAAGAATGTCTCGACGGAAAACCCTTTTTCAACCAGGCACCGCAACACTCGATCCGCCCCGCTGTCGTGAAGCGAACCGGCGTCCTTCGGAAAGAGGCGGACCGTCATATCGAATTCGCTCTCACTCACGACTTTCATTCGATCGATCTCAGGCAGCTCCTGAATGCCTTGAACCAGGTCCTTTCCCTCCTTCCTGATGGTCAAGCACATGGCCCCATGCAGGCCCGATCTTTCCCTGAGACCTTCGGGCGTATCATCCGCCACGATCCGTCCTCGGGCGATGATAATCGCCCTCGTGCATACCTGTTCCACCTCCTCTAAGATGTGTGTGGAAATGATAATGGTTTTGCTCCGGGCCATTTCACGGATCATGGCGCGGACCTCATATTTCTGGTTTGGATCGAGGCCATCCGTCGGTTCATCCATAATGAGGTATTCCGGATCGTGGAGAATGCTCTGGGCAAAACAGACCCTCTGCTTGTATCCCTTGGAGAGGGTGTTGATGGTCTGATGCCGGACATCTGAGAGGAAACATCGCTCAAGGGTTTCTTCGATGCACCCCCGTTTGGTCTCACCGGAAAACCCCCGGATTCCTGCAATGAAGCCGAGGAATCCCGAAACCGTCATGTCCGGGTAGGCGGGGGCGTTCTCCGGAAGATATCCGATCTTTTTCCTGGCCCCCAGAGAGTCTTTGATGATGTCGCTCCCTCCGATCACGGCGGTCCCTGACGTGGGGGCAAGGAATCCGGTAATCATCCGCATGGTGGTCGACTTTCCTGCGGCATTGGGACCTAAAAATCCCAGGACCTCCCCCCGACCGACGCTAAAGGAGATGTCGTCAACCGCCGCGGTTTCACCGAAATACTTACTGAGATGGGTTGCCTCTATCATAGACAGACCTCATGTGGTACTGGATACTGGTTACTCGTTCTTGCAAGTTTGAAGTTACGAGTTTGGAGTGCCTAATCACGCCTTGGGCGTGATAAAAAATTCCGATTTAAACTCCTAACTCCACACTCCCAACTCCACACTTTAGTCACTTTAGCTCACTTTAGACACTTGTAATAGTCTCTGCCCATACCCCCGGATCGCAGATGTTTAGCCGAAAAAATAATCCTGTCAGGCCGGTAGTCAAGGCCGCTGTCCGGATTTTTCCATCGCTCCAGCCTCTAATCTCCTGAGATTTTCCCGCGCAAAATCGATGGTCTCATCCAGCTCAAGGGCCAGTTTATAGTAATGCACCGCTTTGTCCCTTTCACCCATATCCCGATAGTTGGAGGCGATGTTGGCGTAATCAATGGCCGAACCGGGATTGAGTTCAAGGACCTTCTGGAATGCCTCAATGGCCTTTTCATGGGCCTTTTGTTTGAAATAACAGAAACCCAGCAGGTTATACACATCGGTCCTTTCCTTATCGACGTACGCTGCTTGTTCGAGGACCTGGATAGCCTCGCCGTATCTATCCAGATCCTTCAAACAGGCCCCCATATAGGCGTAGATACTGACCCTGTCCTCATCATTGGGCTTCAGGTCAAGGGCCTCTTGCAGACAGGCCAGTCCCGTTGACGGGTCATTGTGTGACAGATGTGAGAGCCCCAGAAAGAACTTGATATAGTATTTATTCGGCAGCATTCGGTCCATCTTTTTCAACTCGGACAAGGCCCATTCCGGGTCCCCTTTCTCTGCCATCAGTTTGGCCGTGAACATCCCCACACTCGTTCCCGCGGCCCTCTCCCTGAAATGGGCCCCGGGCATCATGGTATAGAAGGCAGGGATGCCGAGTCTTGGATGCGTCACGTCCACCACAACGATGTCCATTCCGGTTCGGGCAACCGCCCTGATGCAGTTTTCCACCTCCACCCGGATATTGGCGTCGGAGAGGTCGGGCATCCTCAACACTTCGATTTGTTCGTCCGAATGGAGGACAAAATCCGCATGGGAAAGGACCCTGAACTTGGGAAGACCGCTGGCTACGTAGTTCGATCCCGTATTGAAATCGCCGGCTAATTGGGCCACCTCGGTCAATGCCCGGCCCAAGGCCTTCTGGGGATCGGGGGTGGTGCCTGCGGTCCAGACGATCTCGCTTTTTTCCGGAAACGTGGCTGGATCATAGGCAAGGACCCCGACCGAAGGGATCCCCATGTTGAGTGTAAAATCAGATGCGAAAAGCTGAATGCCCGACCTGCGGTACTTGCCGATCATCTCCGCCACCAGGGGATCGACGACGCTTGCAAGGTCGATAGCCGGGGTCTTCAGCCTCCCCCTGCTGACAAGGGAGGAGACGTGACGTTCCACGACCTCACAGATGCCCTGGAGGATCGCCTCCTCCACGCCATTTCCGGCCGAGGCCCCGTTAAATTCATTGATGGCAAAAAACCAGTCAAACGGGATCAGAACGGCCTCCTGTCTTGTCAGATTGTAGCCCCAGGTCCATTTGAGCGGCAACCGTGAAAAGATCTCCCGGGCCGCATCCAGGTCCCCCGAATCATCATGGACCGATCGGGCAATCATCTCAAAGGGGAGTGTATGGTCTCTGATATTCCGATATTCCTCGACCCTGAAGTTTTCAGGATTTTTAATGAAGCTAAAAAGGCTGAAACGTTCCGCCAGTTCCATGACCGCGCTCGCCTCGGACTGATTCGGCGTCCCACCCTTCCCCATCTGCTTTCGGGTCCCGATGACGTCCTCGGCATCCCGGCCGCACACGCTGAAATAGACCGGAATCCCGAGCCTCCCGTTATCGATCCGGACGGTTTCTTTCAGGATATCCAGGTCCACGTTCTGAAGCCTTTCCCTAAAACGCCGGACGGTTTCCTCAGGAGATACGATCTTGTCCTGGTCCAGGGTGTACCCCTTATAGGCGTCTTTTAATACGATGTGATGATTCAACAGCAGATCTCCTCGGGTCCGAACATTGCGACCCGTCTCGCGTTCCCTCCCCCTATGCCCTGCCGCGGCCAGGTCCCCGAAAAGAGTCCTGCCCGCCGCCATGCAGGAATTGATACGACGTCAAGCGCCAATAGAAAACGACACTTAACGTATTTCGCCCGCTGCGTCAAGGGTTGTAAACGAGGCCCTGGAATTTCCAATGATGGTAACACGTCACAGGTTCCGGATTTCCTACAGAAGGGGGATACAGGATTAGGGTTGGAAAAGGCTTGACAGACCAAGATCGCAAGAGTAAAGGAATCAAGCATAGGTGATATTGACGTGCCATACAGCCAACATCCTATTTTACCTTGACCTTATCGAACATGGCTCCATTCCGGAGGAATCGTCATCCGTATATAGCTGCCCAAAAAATGAATAACGGATCATCCAATGATCCCTGTGGTTCTTGAGGGGGAATAAAGACAACATGAGCAGTTTCATTAAGACTCTTTTTTCGTCCATAGCCAGGAAGCAGATGATGGCCCTGACCGGACTCAGTTTTTGTGCCTTTCTGGCGATTCATCTTTTTGGGAACCTCACCATTTATGGAGGAAAGACCCGCTTTAATGCCTACTCAGATCACCTCCATTCCCTCGGCGTGTTGATCAACGTGGCCGAGATCGGACTCCTCCTCCTGGCCCTCATCCATATCCTATTGGCGACCCTCCTCTATGTTGAAAACTGGCAGGCAAGACCGGTTCGCTATGTCATGAAAACAAACGCCGGGGGCCGAACGCTCAGTTCCACCCTAATGCCCTATACGGGTCTTTATCTTCTGGTCTTTGTGATCATTCATTTGCTGACTTTTCACTTTGTTGACCGCGGCAATCAAGGCATTTTTCAGATTGTCGCCAATGTTTTCTCAAAGCCCGGGTATGTGATCTTTTATGCCTTTTCCATGATCGTGGCGGCCTTTCATGTCAAACACGGCTTCTGGAGCGCCTTTCAGACCCTTGGCGGCAACCACCCCAAATACATGCCGTTGATCCGGGCGGTCAGCCTGATATTCAGCCTGTGTGTGGCAGCAGGCTTTGGATTCATCCCCATTTTTGTGATGGCAAGCACATAAGGAGATTTTTTATGCCCCTGGATTCCAAGGCGCCGGGAGGTCCGCTGAACGAAAAGTGGGACCGGCATCGCTTTGAACTGAAGCTGGTCAACCCGGCTAATAAAAGGAAGTATGAAATCATTGTGGTCGGCACGGGGCTTGCCGGGGCCTCTGCCTCGGCCACCCTGGCTGAACTGGGGTACCATGTCAAGACCTTCTGCATCCAGGACAGCCCCCGCCGCGCCCACAGCATTGCGGCCCAGGGCGGGATCAATGCAGCGAAAAACTATCAGGGGGACGGGGACAGCATCCGGCGTCTCTTTTACGACACCATCAAGGGGGGCGACTTCCGTTCGAGGGAGGCCAATGTCTATCGGCTGGCCCAGATCAGCGTCGACATCATCGATCAGTGCGTGGCCCAGGGGGTGCCCTTCGCACGGGAATACGGCGGGTTGCTGGCCAACCGGTCCTTTGGAGGGGCCCAGGTGTCGCGGACCTTTTACGCCAGGGGGCAGACAGGGCAGCAGCTCCTTTTAGGGGCCTACAGCGCACTCATGCGGCAGGTAGGCATCGGTCAGGTCCGGATGTTCCCCCGTCGGGAGATCCTGGACCTGGTCCTGGTCGACGGCCGTGCCCGCGGCATCGTCGTCCGAAATCTGATCACGGGCACTGTTGAAAGCCATTCAGCCCATGCCGTTGTGCTGGCCACAGGCGGTTATGGCAATGCCTATTTTCTCTCTACCAACGGGATGAATTCGAATGTGAGCGCAATCTGGCGCGCCTACAAACATGGGGCCTTCTTCGCCCACCCCTCATTCGTCCAGATCCATCCCACCTGCATTCCGGTCCACGGCGCATACCAATCCAAGCTGACCCTCATGAGCGAGAGTCTCCGGAATGACGGCCGCGTCTGGGTGCCGAAGACGGCCGGCGACAAACGCCCGCCGGAAGAGATACCGGACAGTGAAAGGGACTATTATCTGGAGGAAAAATACCCCAGCTTTGGAAATCTCGTTCCCCGCGACGTGGCCTCTCGGAATGCAAAGCAGCAGTGTGATCAAGGGAAAGGGGTGGGACCGACCGGGTATGCCGTCTACCTTGATTTGAGAGATGCCATCAAGAGAGATGGCGAAGACGTCATCCGACAGAAATACGGCAACCTCTTTCAGATGTACGAGAGGATCACGGCCGACAACCCCTATAAAACCCCGATGATGATCTATCCGGCCATCCATTATGTCATGGGGGGCTTATGGGTGGACTACAACCTGATGAGCACGATTCCAGGGCTTTTCGTCCTGGGAGAGGCCAACTTTTCCGATCACGGCGCCAACAGGCTCGGGGCGAGCGCCCTGATGCAGGGGTTGGCCGACGGGTACTTTATTATTCCCTACACCATCGGAGGGTACCTGGCGGGGACGTCCCTGAACCCCGTGGATGAAGGCCACAAGGCCTTCGGCGAATCTGTAAGAGCGGTGAAAGACGCCACAGACAGACTGCTCTCCATCAGAGGAAAACAGACCGTGAGCCATTTTCACAGGGAACTGGGCCGCATCCTCTGGGAATATTGCGGCATGTCCCGGAACGAATCCGGGATGCGCAAGGCAAAGGAACTGATCCCGGAACTTCGAGAGGCATTCTGGAAGGATGTCGCTGTCCCGGGCGCATCCGCGGACTTGAATCAATCTCTGGAAAGGGCGGGCCGTGTAGCTGATTATCTTGAATTTGCGGAACTCTTGGTTGAGGACGCACTGAGCCGGAAGGAATCCTGCGGCTGCCATTTCAATGAGGCCTATCAGACAGCGGATCATGAGGCCCTGCGAAACGATGAAGAATGCTGCTATGTGGCGGCGTGGGAGTTCACGGGCCAGGGAAAGGCGCCCAGGCTTCACAAGGAACCCCTCATATTTGAGAATGTTAAACTGACCCAGAGGAGCTATAAATGAGTCAAACGATCAACCTAACCTTAAAAATCTGGCGTCAGAGAGGTCCGGACGTTAAAGGGCATATAGAAACGTACGAGGCCAGGGAAATCTCAACGGATATGTCCCTTCTGGAGATGCTGGATGTGGTCAATGAAAAACTGACCCTTGAAGGGAAGGAGCCTATCGCCTTTGATCATGACTGCCGCGAAGGGATTTGCGGGATGTGCGGGGCCATGGTCAACGGCATCGCTCATGGCCCCCAGAAGGAGACCACCCTGTGTCAGCTCCACATGCGGCATTTCAAGGATGGAGACACCCTTGTCATCGAGCCGTGGCGCGCAAAGGCCTTTAAGCTGGTTAAAGACCTGGTCGTCGACAGGAGCGCCTTCGATAAGATTATCCAGGCAGGGGGATATGTCTCCGTCAATACCGGCGGCGCCCCTGACGGCAACACCATTCCCATCCCTCAGCCAACCGCGGAACTGGCCATGGATGCCGCAGCCTGCATCGGGTGCGGGGCCTGCGTGGCTGCCTGCCCCAATGCCTCGGCCATGCTGTTTGTGGGGGCCAAGATCTCCCATCTGGCCCTGCTGCCCCAGGGGAAACCGGAGGCGGCGAAACGGGCCCTCGACATGCTGCGAAAAATGGATGAGCTGGGATTCGGCAACTGCAGCAACGAAACCGAGTGTGAACAGGTCTGCCCAAAGGCCATTTCGATTACAAATATTGCCAGGTTCAACCGGGA